>NZ_NMPS01000214.1:0-106192 GCF_002261125.1 Siphonobacter sp. BAB-5385
CAACTATCAACTATCAACTATCAACTATCAACTCCCTTTGGCTTAGTCGTAGCATTAACCAGATATACCCCAATCAGAATAATCCCCATGCCAATGAAATGCTGAAACTGTACCTGTTCGTGGTCAAGTACACCCCAGGCCACAGCAATGATGGGAATCAGGTAGGTAACGGAACTGACAAATACCGGTCCGGTCATCTGTAACAACTGATTATAGAAAATCATGGCAATGCCCGAGCCGACCAGACCCAGCGTTACCGCCGCGGCAAACGACCAACCTGCTCCTTCCATACTAAAGCGGGCCACAAAATCGGTTTGCAGCAGAAAGGCCATGGCAATCGGAGCGATGGTAACGAAGGTGAGTCCCGTCAGGATGAAGGGTTTCACGCCCGAAAGATGGGTTTTTAACAAGTGCGGGTTGATACCGTACAGGATCGTGGCCAATATAACCAGCAGCGAGTACGAGTTAAACGAAAGACTTCCCTGGGTACCACTGAGTGTAATGAGAATACAGCCCATCAGCCCTAAAGCCAGACCAATCAATTGCCGTTTGTTGATTTTCTGCCTGAAAAAGAGTACGCCAATAATCAGTACAAACAGCGGCGTAAAGGCATTCAGGATGCCGACCAGTGAGCTGTTCATGTGCATGACCGCGTAGGAAAACAGGTAGGCTGGTAAAAAGCTGCCGACCATCCCGCAAACAAATCCCCAGAACCACTGACGAAGCGTGGGTAAGTTGTTGATCTGCGAAAGCAGAATGGGTACAAAAAAAGCTCCGGCCGCCAGCAGACGGAACGAAGCAATCTGTACGCCGGAAAACGTATGCAGGGCCTGTTTCATCAAAATGAAGGAACTGCCCCAGGTAAGAGCAAGTCCCATCAGGATGATCCAGGCCATGGCTGGAGTAGATTTCTGATTCATACATGGGGGAAGAAAGGGATGGTTGTCAGTTGCTGGTTCTTAGTGATTGGCTTCTTATACATCCAACCCTAACCAACCTGGCACAAACGCCAACCAGAAAAGCAGCGGTTGCTAGTTATTCGTTGATGGTTATTTCTAAAGCCAACCCTGACAACCACCAACGAATAACTAACAACATAAAAGACAAACAACTAATAACTAGCCTCCAGGATATACGTGGCACTGATTTCCTGAAGAATTTCTTCGACTTCCGCAAATGTATCAGCCTGTACCAGTCGGTTCCGGAAGGATTTGGCTCCATCCATGCCTTTGAAATAACTGGCGTAGTGCCGACGCATTTCCAGAACACCCAGCTTTTCACCTTTCCAGCGAATGGAAAACTCCAGATGCTGCCGGCATACGGCCACACGGTCCGCAATGGTTGGGGGCGTTAGGAACTTACCTGTCTTCAGGAAATGTTTGATTTCATTGAAAATCCAGGGATAACCAATGCTGGCCCGACCAATCATGATACCGTCAACGCCGTAGCGATTCCGGTACTCCAAAGCCTTTTCGGGCGTAGTAATATCGCCGTTCCCAAAAATTGGAATTCGGATGCGGGAATTTTCTTTGATTCTGCCAATCAGTGTCCAATCCGCTTCTCCCTTGTACATTTGCACGCGGGTACGTCCGTGGACCGTTAGGGCCTGAATACCGATGTCCTGCAAGCGTTCGGCTACATCTTCGATATTCTTGGTGGAGTCGTCCCAGCCCAGACGAGTTTTTACCGTCACGGGTAAGTGCGTGGCTTTAACCACGGCTTCGGTCATGGCGACCATTTTAGGAATGTCCTGCAACAAGGCAGCACCGGCACCCCGGCAAGCCACCTGTTTCACTGGACAGCCATAATTGATGTCGATCAGATCGGGCGAAACGGCTGTAGCGATTTTCGTACATTCCGCCATTGTTTCGATGTCCGAACCGAAGAGCTGAATACCGATGGGGCGTTCGTACTCAAAAATGTCCAGTTTCTGCCGACTCTTGACGGCGTCACGAATCAGGCCTTCACTGGATACGAATTCCGTATACATCAGGTCCGCTCCACCGGCCTTACAAACCGCCCGAAAGGGAGGATCACTGACGTCTTCCATGGGAGCCAGCAACAGCGGAAAATCACCTAGTTCAATATCTTTAATCTTAACCATTCGACTGTGACGAAGTAAACGTTGGGGAATATCTATTTGAGAGCAGTGGTACGATTGTGTCTGGACCAGGGATGATGATCAGCCTTACCGCCGAACCTGCCTTACCTTTACAACCAACCACTCTAAAAAACCTGTTTAGTAAACGATTCAATTCAGTACGAATCACTGAAGCATACAAAATTACATCGAAATGATCGAAACGCCTGATCTTCCCACCCGACGATTTTCTCCCTTTGCGAGTTTGCTAATCCTTTTCGGCCTGATGGTCGTTTTAGGCAGTATCGCCCAGATAGCCATTGTTTATCCCCTGGTCAAATTCCTGACGGGGGCAGACTTTGCTGCCGGGGCTGCCGATTTTATCGCTCATCCGCAGGACTACCCCCACAGCTGGCTGGCCACGATGCTGATGCAGGCCATCACGTCGGTGTTCAGTTTTATCCTTACGGCGTATCTGTTTTGGTACCTGACTGAAAAACGCAACATCGTTTTCGTGGAAAAAGGTTCGACCGATCCGCTGATCTGGGCCATGATCGTGGTACTCGTCATTGGATATATTCCCTTGAACAGTCTGATTTTTGAATGGAACCAGCTTTTGCCTTTGCCGCAGTGGATGGTAGATAGCGAAAAACAACTGGAAACCCTGACAAAATTCCTGACGCAGTTTCCCAGTTTCGGCCATTTTATGCTCGGCCTACTGGTCATTGGCCTGATCCCGGCCCTGGGTGAAGAATTACTGTTTCGGGCCACGCTGCAACGGTTGTTCGAACGCTGGTGGGGAAGCCCACACGTAGCAGTATGGTTATCGGCGGCTATTTTCAGTGCGTATCACGTGCAGTTTATGGGCTTTTTCCCCCGCATGATTCTGGGAGCCTTATTTGGTTACCTGTACGTCTGGACGCGAAACCTCTGGGTACCCATTTTCGCTCACTTTGTCAATAACGGTTTTGTCGTCGTGATGATTTACCTGCGGCATCGGCAGATCACCGAGCTGGACGTGGAAAGCAACGAAGCCATGCCCTTGCCGTACGCCTTGGTGTCGGCCGCACTGACGATCGGGGTACTGCGGCTGATCTATCAACGCAGTCAGGGGGCGATACCTCAGTCGTAATTTATTCAAACAAATTGCGTTCAAAACCGGGAAGCCCTGAAAGCTGTAGTATTTTTGCCAGAATAGAGAAACACAACGGTCGCCGTCATTAATAGGAGCGTTGGCTGATTTCTGCGTAACCCTAACCAAAACAACTTTCAAAAATCAGCGTTAACAACCGTTATAAACCAACGAATCGTGGAAGGCTGGGTTAAGATATACGAGTCCTATATGCCCTGGCGAGTGGAACTCGTCAAAGGTTGGCTATTGGATGAATACCAAATTGAGGGGGTCGTACTGAGCAAACAGGATCGCTCGTATTTGTTTGGACACTGCGAGTTGCACGTTCCGGTTAAAGACGCGGCTTTTGCCGAATTTATCATTCAACATGAGGAAAAGAATACAGACCAGGCTGAGTAGTTATTCAAATTTAGGACAACGGGTCATTGCGGCGGTCATTGGAGCGGCTTTGATGATTTTTTGTCTGTACTGGAGCGAGTGGACCTACCTGGTTTTGTTTGCAACCATTGGCGGTTTGAGTCAGCTGGAATTTTACCGGCTCGTAGGTCTCGATGACATTACTCCGCTCAAGTACTACGGAACCGGCGTCGGGGTCTTCATGAATATCCTGACCTTTCTGATCGAAAAACATTACCTGGATTTTGAGCTGTACTTTCTACTTTCTCCGCTCTTTACGCTCATCTTCTTCATCAAGCTGTATAAGAAAAACGAGGCAAAGCCCTTTACCAATATTGCGTATACCTTTCTGGGTATCATCTACGTAGCCCTGCCTTTTGCTTTGATTACCGTGATTGCTCTGCTAGGGGGGGTGTACAGTTACGAGCGGGTACTGGGATGTCTGTTTTTACTCTGGGCCAGTGATTCAGGAGCGTATTTCGCCGGGACCAAATTCGGCCGTACCAAGCTTTTTGAACGCGTATCACCCAAAAAATCCTGGGAGGGTAGTCTGGGGGGAGCGATTACGGCCATGCTGGTCGCGTTCATCCTTTCACAAACCTATACCGATCTTAACCCCTGGCAGTGGTACTGGATTGCGGGCGTAATCGTGGTGGCGGGTACTTACGGCGATTTGGTCGAATCCCTGTTTAAGCGAAGCATTCAGATTAAAGATTCGGGTTCGGTCATTCCCGGTCACGGGGGCTTTCTGGATCGGTTCGACGGTCTGTTACTGTCCGCTCCGTTTATTGTAACGTTTTTGAAAGTGTTTGAATAGGTAGCACACGGGTAAAACCACGGGTGCAGGTTTCCAAACCTGTACCCATAATACGGCAAGTGCTACCTGCCTTCATTGCGTAAGTAATGCCCCTGATACGGCAGTTGGAAACTGCCTCATGCCAGGTACAGGTTTGGAAACCTACACCAGTTCCTGCCTCTTCAACCAGACACCTTAACCCCGGAGGGGTTCAATATGAGTAGCTCCGTATGCAATGCGGGGTATTTTTTTGCTCGCGAGCCGTAAAAATTCTCCGACCCTTCAAAACACCTGGGCCTGCTGCGAGTTCTTGAAGAAAGCACCCTTGCCATGTACATTACTCTTTGCGTCATGACTTACCCGCCGAAGCATCGCTGGTGGGCCATTCAGCAGATGGGACTCATGCCCCGCAAACTACGGCAATTGCCCGAGCTCACGTTCTTCAAATGGATGGGTACCGGGCAGGGGAAAGTCTTCAGTCTCAAACCCGACTTTTCGCGGTATACCTTTCTGGCCGTCTGGCAATCGGAAAGCCAGGCCAAGGACTTTTTTACTACTGCTTCTTCCTGGCAGGAGGTGCAGCAGCGGGCATCCACCGTTCGCACATTTGCTCTGGAAACCATTCGTAGTCATGGAGCCTGGGATGGTTCGAACCCTTTTCAGACGGATAGTCCCGCCGAGGAGGGTACCGGACCGATTGCGGTAATTACCCGGGCTACGCTTAAATTAAGGGCCTTGCCCGCTTTCTGGCGAAACTCATACCGGGCCGCTGCCCGACTGGAACAGGCTTCCGGCCTGATCTATTCCATTGGCATGGGCGAAGTGCCGTACTTCCAGCAGGCGACTTTCAGCGTATGGGAAAGCCTGGACGCTATGAAGGCCTTCGCGTACCGTACCGCTGATCACAAAGAAGCCATGCGGCAAAAAGAACAGCAGCAGTGGTACGGCGAGGAATTATTCGCTCGTTTCGTCCCCGTACCGTTCGAACCCGGATTTTAAAACTTCGGCCCTTGAATTATCGGTTTTATCTACGTATTTCCCCGCTAGTCCTAAAAAACAAAAGGGAGTGCGGTGGTTCGGACTATATTCGGAAACGGCATGGCCCTGGACAGATCTTCGAGCAAACGACCGCCAGCTAGTTCTTATGAACGATAAAGAAAAAACATACTGGATATTCCAACTCATTGGATGGCCTTTGTGGCTCTCCAACGATCTGCTTACGTATTCGCTGGAATTCAAGGATACCGAAAATTGGGTGCTCGTACTTAACTACGTCATCAATATTATTCTTAGTATTTTTCTGACGCACCAGTACCGTCGTTACGTCAAAAAACACCACCGCGACGTACTGGATGCTCCCAAAGCCTTACCCCAGGTGCTGTGTACGGCCTTTCTGTTTGCCTGTATCATGACGGCCCTGAACATTCCATTCGATGTGTTTACGACCGATCTGGAATCGCCGAGTGGTCATTTTCTGAGCTTTCTCTTTTTCTGGGGAAAACCCATGCTGATCTGGCTGATTCTGTATCATGTCTTCAAATACCTGGAAAGTACGCGGGAAATTGCCGTAGAAAAGGTCAAACTGGAGTCACTGGCGAAGGAGACCGAAGCTAAGGTACTGCGGGCTCAGCTCAATCCGCACTTCATGTTCAATGCCCTCAATAGCATTCGGGCGTTGATTCTGGAAGACCCCGACCGGGCTCAGAAAGGCATTACACAATTGTCGAATATCCTGCGGAGTAGTCTGCTGGCCGACCGTCGTCAGACCGTTACGCTGGGCGAAGAAATGCGTACCGTAGACGATTATCTGGCTCTGGAAAAGATTCGGTACGAAGAACGACTCGAAGTACGCCGGAATGTTTACCCCGAAACCATCAATTGTCTGGTACCACCCATGATGCTGCAGACGCTGGTTGAAAATGCCATCAAACATGGGGTTTCCAAACCCATCAAGGGCGGCTTTGTAAGTATCGAAACGCGGTTACAACAGAATAGACTGGACATTCGGATTTCAAATACGGGCATTTTGCAGGATACCGAATCGGGCGGATTTGGGTTGAAAAATACGGAACGCCGCCTGAAACTTCTCTTTGGCGAAGAAGCAGAATTCAAGATCTACCAGTCGGCTAAAGATGTGGTTTGTGCGGAGATCATGATTCCTATGGAAAATCCCAAGCCGAAAGAAGCACCCGTCGTGGTGAACGTCTAATAGTAAACTCCTTACAACATATAACTACCCAGCGGCTACTCGCCGCTACTAGCTCCCTGTACTCAACCGAAATCGAATATGAAAGCACTCATTGTCGACGATGAACGATTGGCTCGTAATGAACTCAAACGCTTACTGGAAAATTTCCCCAAAGTTCATATTGCGGGCGAAGCCGCCAATGCCGATGAGGCCATTCAGCTGATTGATGAACTCAAGCCGGACCTGCTGTTTCTGGATATCCAGATGCCGGGTAAAAATGGCTTTGAATTGTTGCAAAGTCTGGAAGGCGATGTCCCCGAAGTGATCTTTACGACCGCTTACGACGAATACGCCATCAAGGCTTTTGAACAGAACGCTCTGGATTACCTGATGAAACCCGTGGAGCTGTCGCGTCTGACGGAAGCCATTCAACGGGCGGAAGAAGAAATCCACCATCACGAAATGGATGAAAAAGGCCGGGTGGATGGTACGATCAAAGCCCTGTCGGAAAACGATCAGATTTTTATCAAGGATGGTGAAAAGTGCTGGTTTGTGAAACTGGGTAAGGTGCGTTTGTTTGAAAGTATGGGCAACTACGTTCGCCTGCACTTCGACGACCAAAAGCCGCTGGTACTGAAATCCCTGAATGCTCTGGAGGACCGTCTGGACAGCAAGATTTACTTCCGGGCTAATCGCAAGCACATCATCAATCTTAATTACATCGATAAGATCGAACCCTGGTTCTCGGGCGGGCTGCTGGCTACTTTACGCAGCCCCGGCGACAAGCCCGAAAAGATCGAAATTTCCCGCCGTCAGGCATTCGATTCAAAGAATTACTAAGTTTATAAGCCAGAAGCCAGTTTCGACTGGCTTTTGATTTTTCTCACCTATTGTCATGGCTGGTGAAGAGCCAGTTTATTTTTGCCTGAACAGGGTTATGAATATCCTTACCTCCACGTACGGCTCCTATCAGTCGTACATTTTGAAAAACCCGATTACCGGTGATGAAGTACACATTTTGCCCGAGCTCGGTGGAATCATTCGTCAGTTGACGCTTACCAAGGAAGGCGAATCGTTTACGGTTATTGATACGCCCGCCGACGCGGAAGCCTTTGGGGCAAATCCTAAATATGCGAGTGCCTTTCTGTTTCCCTGGCCCAGTCGAATCAAAGACGGACACTATACCTACCGGGGCGAATCCTATCAGTTACCGATCAACGAACCCGAAAAGCAGGCGGCCATCCACGGAATTGTCCATCACGAAAATTTTGAAGTCGTCGAAGAATGGACCTCCGTTTCGGCAGCGGGGATTCGCCTGCGGTACGAACACGACGGCAGTTACGAGGGTTACCCCTTTCCATTCCGGTTTGAAATCCGCTACGAGCTGCTGAGTACGGGAAAACTGGACATTATGCCGCAGGCCGTGAATACGGGTGGTGAAACCATGCCCGTCGCTCTGGGCTGGCATCCGTACTTTCAGCTACCCGGCGGTACAGTGGATGACTGGACGATCTATTTCCCGGCGGCCCGGCAAATCCACCTGGATGATGCATTCATGATGCCCGCTGGTAGCGAACCCTTTGATGCCACGGAAGGCTATAAACTGAAAAACCGCTCGCTGGATGCCATCTATGAGCTCAACGAAGCCGGTTACCTAACGCAGCTGGTATCCGCCAAACAAGGCGTGACGCTAAACCTGGAATACACGAGAGGGGAGGGGAAAGTAAATTACCAAGTGGTCTATACCTTCCCGGATCGGCAACGCGTAGCGATGGAACCGCTGACGGCGAATGTGAATGCTTTCAATAATGGCGAAGGTCTGTACGAACTACAGCCCGAAGAAACGTACCAGATGAATTACCAGGTGTATTTGAGTTAGGGAGAGAGGGGATGGGTTTGAGATTTGAAGGAGGTTTAACGTTTGAAAATGTTTGAGGTTTGATCAGGTATAAGGTTTGACAAGTTTCGATAGTCAAACTTCAAACACATCTTACACTTGAAACTAACTCAAACTTCAAACGCCTATCAAACGTTAAACCCACCTCAAACCCAATTCAAACAAAAAAAGACCCCGGCTGAAACCAGCCGGGGTCTTTTTGGTACTACCTTTCTTCAAGGATTAATTGAAGATGTAACGCAGGCCAATTTGTGCCTGCCATACATTGTCAAGGGTCACCGATTTTACGAAAGAATCTTTCAGCAGAATCGTTTGGCCGTTGATGTTTTGCGTGCCAAATCGATAGCTAGGGACACCTTCAGCATTCGTAGACGCATAAGCTAATGGGTTAGCCGAAGTAGAGACGTATCCCACACCCCATTTGTTATTCAACAGGTTACCTACGTTGAGAATATCCGCCCGTAACTGGATCGTATTACGCTTTTGTTTTGCTCCCGTTAGAATGTAAAATTCCTGAATAACCGTAAAGTCAAAACGAGTCAGCCAGGGGAATTGGCCACCGTTACGTTCGGCGTAATTGCCTCGACGCGTTTTTAGGTATTTGTTGTTGTTAATATACGCTTCAAAGGCAGCTTGTTGCTCCGCAGCCGTGTAGACCCGAGCATTGGTACCCGTGCCAACGGTAAGCGGAACAAAACTGATTTGTGAAGCATCGGTTGGAACGTAAATCAACTCGTTGTTTCGCTGACCGTCACCATTTAAGTCACCGCTGTACGTGTAGGAAATTTTGCTTCCGCTAGCAGAAGTCATACCTAACGTGAACGTAGTGGAGCCACCCAAAGCACCTCCGTAATTGATTCGGTAGTTCGCATAACCAATGATTCGGTGACGCAAATCGTTATCGGCGTAAGATACACCCAGGTAGTTCTGACCGTTTATGGCAGGAATATTAGCCTGAACGGTACTGCCAACCGATTGTAAATCCCTTGCTTGGCCGTAGGTATAGGCCAGCATACCGCCGAAACCTTTAGAAACAGGCTTTTCTAACTTAGCCGTCAGCGTATAGGCCTCACCTTTGTTCGTATTTTTAATGACGAATGTGCTGGTTACAGGAGCGTTAACGAAACGAGCAGACGGGTATCGATCCCGGGTGTCTGGGCCAGCGAAATTACGATCGGGCGTCTTTAAGTTGGCATCAATGTACCGAAGGCCCTGAAGAGTTTTGTTATAGATGACTTCCAAGGTTCCGATCAGACCCCAGGGTAAACGTTGATCTACGGCCAGGTTCGTTTTCCAGACCAGTGGGTACTTCAGATTGGGATCCGTAGCATTTACCGTATACGGGCTCAATTTTCTGATGTCCGTTTCCGCTGGAATAAATCGGCTTGGGTCTAGTGTGAAAGGAATGTTGTTCGGATTATTATCCGTGCGTTCCCGGGTAATCAATACCGTATTGATTCCATTGTTACCCAATTGATTAGAGACCAATACTTCCGGAATACGGGAAACGAAGAAGCCACTACCGCCGCGTACCTGAGTCATCTTATCTCCTTTTACATCCCAGTTAAAACCAATGCGGGGAGAAATCAACAGACGAGGTTTAGGAAATACGCCCGTGTTAACCGTATAAGGGTTATTGTTTTCATCGTGGAATTTACCCGCTAAATCTTCCGTCAAAACCGGGTTGTAGAAATTTCGGGCCGTCGCTTTATCGTAAGCAAAAATGTCCGCTCGTACGCCGGCCGTCAGCTTGAAATTAGCATTTACCTGAAACTCATCCTGCACATAAGCACTATACGTAGCTCTCTTCAACGTTTGCAAAGGCTCGGCTCCTCCGGGTAATAACGAGTAGCGATAATTGAATTTGTTAACGCTTACGGGCGAGGTTGTTGCATTAGGATTAGCCAGGTAAGCTAAAGCCGCCGTTTTGAAGTCGTCAATTGAGTTATACACGTATACGCCGTTGGAAGCGGGGAAGAATACGTTGTTAGATGTAAAGTGCTCGTAGGCTAAACCGAAGGTTAACGTATGCTTACCCGCAAAGTAGCTGAAGTTATTCGTAATATTTAGCGTTGAATAGTTCAGTTTGTTGTTGGGGGTAAACGGATCAAAACCTACGGATGTGTAGGTAGAGTTATCTTTCAGAATATCAATGGTTGGGAAAAGGCCAGTTCTGTACGTACGATCTTCAATTTGCTTATTGTACGTAGCCGTTAAACGGTTCGCAAACTGCCCATTGAACGTAGAGCTTAACTCCGCTGCAACCGAACGCGTGTTATCCGCAATTTTGTAGCCTGTATTCTGGGCAGAAAGAGCTAAACCACCGTTGTAAGCACCCGTTGCGTAACCCGTACGGTTTTCGGCACCTGCCGTACCACTACTGTAGCTATTGCTGATCGCTTGTTCCGATTGTGAATCGTGCTGTGAGTAACGGACCGATAATTTATGGTTATCGTTGATGTTGTAATCCAGGCGAAGCAGCCCTTTGGTACTTTTAATTTGGTTATTGAAGTTATCAATCGCACCCAGATCAAAGTTGAAGTTAGTGGCCATGAATTGCTTCAAGTCTTCTAAATCGGCTGCTGTGGTACGGGATACGTTACCCGTAGCACCCGGACGATTGGCTACCCAATCCAGGGCGGGAACACTGCTAGTGTAGCGTTCCATATTGGCGAAGAAGAACAGTTTGTTTTTAATGATCGGGCCACCAATCCGGAAACCAAACGTATTGTTGTTGATCGTTACTGGGGGTAATTCGCGGCCATCGGCTTTCTTACCGGCCATATCCGAGTTACGGAACAGATAGTACACCGAACCCGAAACTTCATTGGTACCCGAACGCGTCACGGCGTTAATACTAGCACCAGAGAAGCCCGTCTGACGAACGTCGAAAGGAGCTACGTTCAATTGTACCTGATCCAGAGCGTCGAGTGAAACGGCCGTAGTACCCGTACGTCCACCGGCTGAAGCTGAAGAACCTAAACCAAAGCCATTGTTGAATACGGAACCGTCAATAGTAATGTTGTTGAAACGGGCATCCTGACCGCCGAAGGATTGACCATTACCATAGGCATTGTACTTGGTAATGTCATTGATCGTACGACCCAGGGTAGGGATAGTATTGATCGTTTCGCGACCGTAGGAAGCTGCCGCTCCGGTGCGGTTTGAACTGAACACGCCATTCTGATTACCGGTTACGACTACTTCAGAAAGCTGAGAAGAAGCATCCGATAATTGGAAGTTTACGTCAGCGGAAGTTCCCAGGCTGGTGTAAATGTCCGTTTTGGCCTGTTCCTGAAAGCCAACGAAAGTAGCAGTAATGCGGAAAGGCCCACCTACGCGGACACCAATCAACGTATAACGGCCCGACGCGTTCGTGGTGGTTCCGTAGCGGCTACCCGAAGGTTCGTGAATCGCTACCACCGTAGCACCGGGTAGTGCTTCACCTTTGTTGTCAACCACGACTCCGGTGACAGTTGACGACGTCACCTGAGCCTGAACCTGATTAAACCCACACAGAGTAGCTAAAAAAAGTCCTAAACACGCGAGTGTCTTTCTGGATTTTTTTAAAAATGTTTTCACAAGAGTTTGATTTGGAATTAAGGAGTTAATTGGGGATATGCTGATGAAGTGGGCTGCTCATTAAAAAAAACCTGGCAGAATATGAACTCAGACTGCCAGGTTTTATACTTCTATTTAAAATGCACTAGAACAGGTAACGTACGCCTAATTGCAGACTCCAGGTGCTGGAAGTCGTCAGGTTAGGGGTAAAGTTAGACGTTGGGAAACCACCACTCACCTGAGCGAAGTTGAACGTCGGACGTTGCGTCGTACGATCCAGTCCCCGGTAAATCAGAGGATTGTTTAATTGATACAGTTGACGTACGCCCCAGTTTTTGTTTAGGAAGTTCAGTACGTTCAACATATCAGCACTAAACTGTAACGTGTGACGCTTCTTGCCTACGTTGATGAAGAAATCCTGTAACAGTTTCAGGTCCACTTGGTAGTAGAAGGGCAGACGAGCAGCGTTCCGTTCGGCGTATTTGCCTTTGTTCTTGCTCAGGTAATTATCCTGCTCCAGGAAGCGGAAGAATGCCGCCGACTGATCTTCAGCTGAGATTGCATTGGCACCCGTACCGGAAGCTACAAACGTGATCTCAGAAGGATCGCGGGGAATGTACATCAGGTCAGTCGTGTTGTTACCGTCACCATTGATGTCACCGTTGTATACGTAGCTGAAGTTACCTTGTGAAGCTGCTTCAAAGAACAACGTAAGCGTCGTAGCGGCGTGTTTGATGTATTCTTTGCGGTAGGAGAGGGTACCTACAATACGGTGAGGCACCATGTACTGCGAGTAACCCAGTTCCAGACTGTTTGATGTTCCAACGTTCGGGTTGGCATTCCACACCGATGAGGCCCGGTTGCCAGGGTTAGCCGTTACGTCTTTGGCATCCGTATAAGTATACGCTAATGAACCATACAGGCCATTATTGTACGCCTTGCTGATCTGACCCGTGAGGGAGTAACCGTAACCTTTCGACGTATTTTCCAGTACAATGGCCGAAGACGTATTGGTGTTCAAACGGTTCGAACCCGTAATGACTTCGCGATTGTCAGGACCCGCCAGCGTACCCGTAGGAGCTACGAGGTTGGCGTTCCGCATCCGAATGGCGTTTACGTCTTTCGTGTACAGGAATTCTCCGGTTACTTTCCAGCCATTACCCAGGTTTTTATCAATACCCAGGTTGCTTCGCCATACTTGGGGGAACTTCCAGTTTTTATCCGCAAATACTACGTCGTTAGGAACAGCTTTTCCTGGTTCGCGGGGGGGGAACAGGTTGGCATACGCGTCAGCATTCGGATTCAGGCGAATGTTCGCCAGCGTAGCAGGATTCGTAATGCTACCTCCGAATTGGTACATACCCGAGTTCGAAGGAATGTTCGTTAGCCATACCAGCGGGAAACGGCCCGTAAATAAACCGGTACCGCCACGAAGCGTCCAGGAATTGTTCTTACCCGTCGTATACTTGAAGCCTACGCGGGGAGAAAAATACCAGCTGGAGTTCGGATAGTTAGTCTGGTAGTTTACTTTCGTCGTACCATCGGCAGCAAAGAACTGTAGATTGTTAACCGCAGGATTCAATAAAGCGTCTTCCAGATAGAAAGGCTTATCGACCCGTAAACCAGCCGTCAGCGTAAAGTTAGGATTGATGGCAAATTCATCCTGAGCGTAGATACCCAGCAAACCAATCTTCAAATCAGCCGAGAATACTTCTTTCTGTCCAGGAACCAAAGAATAGGTGTGGGCATAATAGATGGGAGCCCGATCGTTCACCAGATCACTGATGCTGTTGAAAATGTAGTAACCGTTGGAAGGAGACATGAACATGTTACCTACGCGTTGGTACTCGTACGAAGCACCGGCCGTAATGGTATGCTTGTTGAGCGTATAGGTGAAGTTATCGATCACGCTATACACATCGTTCACAACCCGGTTATTCTGGGTAAAGGGGTCCATACCCGCAGAAATCTGGTTTTGACCTCTACCATCCAAAATGTCGATGGTTGGGAATACGCCGCCATTGAAGGTACGAACCGTATTGGTTTTGGTAGCCGTTACAATGATCTGGTTAGACATGTTGCTGTTGATCGTACTGTTCAATTCAGCAGTACCCGAACGAACCGTGTTTTCAAAGCCGTAGTTCGAGTTTTCGAAAGACATCGAACGCGTACTGAAACGGTTGTTCGGCAGACGAGTCAAGCCATTTGGCAGCAGCGGGTTTACACCACGATTAATTCCGCCGTTCGGTACACTACTTCCGTTCAGAGCTTGTCCGTCTGTTCCATTGAAGTCACTATACTTAACCGTCAGCTTGTGCTTGGTGTTAATGTTCCAGTCAATGCGGGCCAGAATTTTGGAGTTCTTATTGACGAAGTTGGGGAAGTTTTCGTACGAACCCGTGTTGTAATTGAATTTCTCCCGCAGGTAGTTAGAAACCCGGGCCAGAGAATCGCGGCTAACGCTGGAAGGTGTGCCGGTAACGGAAGAACCACTGGGAACGAAGTTGATACCCGGACGGCTCGCTTCTTCGTATTCGTAGCTGGCAAAGAAAAACAGTTTATTCTTGATGATGGGTCCACCCAAACGAGCACCAAAGATTTTGCTTTGTTGTTTCGGCAGGTTTTCGATGGTGAAATCTTTCACTTTCGTACCGTTGAAAGACTGATCCCGGTAGAACGTGTAAACCGATCCCTTGAATTCATTGTCACCACTACGGGTAATGGCTGAAATACCGGCACCCGTAAAGTTGGACTGACGTACGTCGAAAGGAGCAATGTTGACAGAAACCGTTTCGATAGCATCCAGTGAGATGGGGTTTCCGCCGCCGGGCAACGGATCGTTGCTCAGACCAAAGTTGTTATTCAGGTTAGCACCATCAACCTGGATGTTGTTGTAACGACCATCGCGTCCACCAAAGTTGTTACCACTGGCTTGAGGCGTAATCCGCGTAAAGTCTCCAATACTCCGGGTAATCGTCGGTAACGTATTCAATTGACGATTTGAAAGGTTCGTAGAGGCACCTACGCGTTGTACATCTTCGCCCGATCCTCTAACGGTCACTTCACTCAGTTGCGTACCAGCGTCGGAAAGCGTGACATTAACGGTTGCAGTACCACCTAATTCGGCGAAAACATTGGTTTGGCTCTGTTCGGTGTAACCGACAAAGGATACCGTTACCCGGTAAGGGCCACCTACTCGCACGTTGGGCAGGGAAAATAAACCGTTTGCATTAGTTACTGTACCGTAACGCGTACCCGAAGGTTCGTGAACGGCTACAACTGATGCACCGGGCAGGGTTTCATCTTTAACATCAGTAACTCGTCCGCTGATGGAAGAGGTGGTAACCTGAGCAAAGGCGGACTGGCCTGCCATCAGTAACACCAGCGTTACCAGAAATCCTAAAGCTCGGGTTAGTGGTAAAAATTTCCTCATCATAAGAAATTTGGAATTTGATTAAATTGAACTTTTTACAGGGTATGCTATGTAAAATTCAATACAAAGAAACACATGTTTTTGTCTTTTTTCAAGTCTTGCTTTTTTGATTTGGATTTAAATTATAACAATAATGTATTGATTTATAGGAAATGCTCATTTTAATATTTAAATAAATCAATTTTCATAATGTTAAATAATCATTAAGTTTTTGTTTATGGTAAGATTGTACTATTTCCATACAGCTCTTTTAAAAAGAACAACTCCCCTTATTTTTATAGAATCTAAATTGTCTTATTATTTCCAATGAATTAGCCACTTTTACTCAAAATAGAACCGCTAAATATTCGCGGAGAAGACATATTGCCAATTAAAATTGGCCGACAGGCTCTAAATTGGTCTTAAGTATACGTTGAAACTGACTAGAGCCAAAGAATTGACAATTACGTGATGGGCTATACGAAGCGATCCTTGTAGGAAACTTAGGAACTTTGATAGCTATACGATGGACAGAAGCCACATCCAATTGGAGCAGTCCTGCTCGCGTAAGACCGCCCTCCCATGAACCGTAAATGCGGGATTGCTGTTATCTTTGCCAACTAATCAGCAAACTTCTTTCTTCTCAGGTTATACGCTTACTAGCATCCCCAATTATGAAAAGAATTTATCTGGATAATGCGGCGACTACTCCTCTGGACCCGCTGGTACTGGAAGAGATGCTTCCCCTGATGCGGGAGCAATTTGGTAACCCTTCGTCCATCCACGGTCATGGCCGCGTGGTACGTTCAGCGATTGAAAAGGCCCGGAAAAAGGTGGCCGAGCTGCTGAACACCTCGCCTTCGGAGATTTTTTTCACCTCGGGAGGAACGGAAGCCGACAATACCATTATCCAGAATACGGTTCTTGCCAAAGGAATCAAACATATCATCACGTCTAAGATTGAGCATCACGCGGTGCTGCATACGGCGGAAGATTTACAGAAAAAAGGACTCGCGAAGGTTTCTTTCGTGGAGCTGGATGCCAAAGGTTACGTGGACTACGATCATCTGGAAGCGTTGCTGAAAGAGAACTCCACCAGCCTGATTTCACTCATGCACGGTAACAACGAAGTGGGGAACCTGCTGGATCTGGATCGGGTAGGCGAACTGGCGACGGCGTACGGAGCCCTGTTCCATTCGGATACGGTACAAACGATGGGCCATTACGTGCACGATCTGCAACGCCTGAAGACGAACTTTATCGTGGGAGCGGCCCATAAATTCCACGGACCCAAGGGCGTTGGATTCATGTACCTGCAAAGCGGCACCCGGATTCCTCCTTTCATTCACGGGGGAGCCCAGGAACGTAACATGCGGGGTGGAACGGAAAACGTCTACGGCATTGCCGGACTAGCGAAAGCCCTGGAGCTGGCGTATGCCGAAATGAGCGAACACCAGCAACATGTGCAGGGGTTGAAATCGTACATGATCGAACGGCTGAAAGAAGCCATCCCTGATGTACGCTTCAACGGTGATCCGGAAAATGCCGCTCAAAGTTTGTATACGGTGCTGAACGTAAGTTTCCCACCAACGGCCGATAGCGAAATGCTGTTGTTCAACCTGGATATTGAAGGTATTTCTGCGTCGGGTGGTTCCGCCTGTAGTAGCGGTTCAGACGTAGGTTCACACGTGCTGACGGCTCTTAAAGCCGACCCTTCACGTCCTTCGGCCCGCTTTTCGTTCTCGAAATATAATACCCGGGAGGAAATTGATACCGTCGTGGAAAAACTCACGGTCATTGCTGGTGTAGAACGGGTAAGCTAAGCTAACTCAGGTTGTCACTATACTTCATTGCCAGTCTTCGGACTGGCAATTTTTGTTTGCCAGCGAGTCCAGGGGTAAGGGAACCACACGAGTAAAGCCGCTACCAGGATGATTATGCCACAGACAGCCCCCAGCACCGGAGCGGGTATACTCATCTGGGCCTGACCCGATACGTAAGCCCCGGTGATGTCCGTAAGATTAACCATCGCCATATACGCGGTGAACTGTGAGCCTTCCACGGACTTCCGGCAAAGTGCCATGAGTACGGGCATACTGGCTACGCTGAAACTCGGGTCCATCATGGAAAGGGCCACCAGACCCATCCGTCCCACGGCCAGCTCGTGCCAATAGATATGCAGTAAATTGAACGTAAGTAAAAATAGCCCCGCCCCAAGCATGACCCGGCCCATCAGTCGCTGGGCTCCCATGCGATCGGCAATAATTCCACCCAAGAGTACAACAGCAATCACGACCAGCGTGCCCAAAGTACCCTGTAGAACCGATACGTCTGCGTCAGACCAGCCCAGTCGCTGAATCAGGTGTACGGAATAAGCCCGGCTGAATACTGCCTGACAGCCATAATATAAAAGGATAGGAATAAACAGCCGCAGGCTCCGTTTTTCGGTTAAACCCCGAAAAAGTTCGCGGAATAACCCCCTGGCTGAAGGAAGACTGGCCTGTACGAAGGGAATTTGTTTCAAGGAGAACAACGCCTGCTCGGGTCGTTCTTTGATGAAAAAGGTCAGTACGGTTAGGGATAAAAGTACCAGTGACTGCGTCCATACGGCCGCATGAAATCCGTAGGCGTGCAGGACTACGGCCAGGCCAGCGGAACCCAGCGAAATGCCGCCGAGGAAACCGCCCCGCATGACGGCAGTAAGGCGACCGCGTTCGTTTTCCGGAATGACAGAAATAGCCAAAGCATCTACGCTGGCGTCCTGCACCGAAGCGAAAACACTATGCACGAAAAAGGCCAGTTGCAACGAGGATAGCTCCCGGATCGGATCGTCGACAACCAATAAACCCAGCGAAGCCAGTAAAGCGAGAGTTTGAGCGAGCAATACCCAGGGCCGCCGCCGACCCATGCTCGATTGCTGATACTTATCGATAATTGGTCCCCAGATGAATTGAAAAGACCAGGGCAGGCCAACCGTTGCAGCAAAAACTCCCACTGCAGCCGGGGAGATCTGATGAGCAGTGAGGTAATTAGCCAGGGTATATAAACCGAAACCCGCCGGAATGCCCTGCATGACGTATAGGTAAAAAAAGGCAAAATAGCGTAACCAGCGACGTTCACTCAGAGCTAACGCATACGCGGATGATTTCAGCGGCATGTATTTAGGGGATTATTGCCCTTTCATAACGTTCTGAAAATGAATTTGTTTAAGGGGATTTTTCGGGCAATGGAGGTATGTTTCTCGTAGGGTATGTAACTATACGGTGAGTTACCTCGCATTTCATACGGGGGCGGGGTTGGCGAGTCTGGCATGTGTAGGTATAGAAGCAAGAAATTGGATAGAATAGGAAAGTGTTATTACGCAACCCCGAAGGGGTTTAATGTAATTAGCCATGGGTTATACCCATGGAAACGGCGATGATCATTCCGCCATGATTACCCCGCATTTCATCCGGGGCTACTGATATTAAACCCCTCCGGGGTTAGGGTATTCGATGAAGGCAGGGAGCTACTGGTGTAAGTTTCCATACTTGTACCTACCATCAGGCAGTTAGAAACTGCCTGAGTACGCAAGATAAAAGCAGCTAGGAGCCTGTCTGGGTATCGGTACCGATTAGGATAGCTGCACCAGTGAGCAGCTATCCGTATGCCTTTGGAAAGAATTGCCTTATTTTTTAAAGTATAAGGTGAGAAATAGATTCATAAAATTTGGTGAACCCCGGGATTTCTTTTCCCAAATGTTTCCAGAATTGCCTTCTTGTTTTGCAACCATCGATCGCAGCGTCAAACGGTCGGTGTATGCGTATGAACTCTCTTCCCTTGAATTTTTTGTGTAGGAAAAGTCCGCGAAGGTTCTTACTCGGAGCCTGTCTGCTGGCAGCCCTGCCCAGTACGGGTCAGGTGCAAACCTTACGGGAGGTACTCAACCGAAGCGTTACGCAGTATCCACTACTGAAAGCCAAACAATCGGAAATTCAGAGTGCACAGCAGCGGGAGTCGGCGGCCCTGACCGAGCGACTCCCCATCGTAACGCTCCAGCACCAGTACAACTACGCCACCAACAACAGCATCACGGGATCGGTCTTCAATAACGAAGGAACCGCCGTGGCCATTTCTGGTGGGGTACGTCCCGAAAACAATTATGAAGGCGTATTTGGCAGTTTTACCACGGCCGTTGCGGAGTGGCGGGTTATTAATTTCGGTCGCGTAAAAGCGAACATCCAGGCTGCCAATGCCGAGGTTCACCGTTTCGAAGAAGACTACGCGAACGAACGCTTTCAGCATCAGGTACGGGTGACCGATGCCTATCTAACGCTTTTGATTCAACAGAAACTGGTAACCATTCAACAACAAAACCTGGATCGGGCCCTGACCTTCAAACGGATCGTCGACTCCGGCGTTCGTTCGGGTATGCGTCCCGGCGTGGATAGCTCGCTGGCGACGGCGGAGGCTTCGCGGGCCCGCATTCTGTTACTGGAAAGTCAACAACAGGAACAGGTACAGCGACTCCGGCTTTCGGAGCTGACGGGATTGGTACAGGATAACCTACAGGTGGATAGCCTGTCTTTCTATACCCAGTTACCTCTGTCACCCGCCGCGAGTGACAGTTTATTCCGGAATCATCCGGCCTTACGATTTTCCCGCAGCCAGATCGACTGGGCAGCCGCCCGCAGCACGGCCACCAGCCGTTCGCTGTGG
Source organism: Siphonobacter sp. BAB-5385 (assembly GCF_002261125.1). Lineage (NCBI taxonomy): Bacteria > Pseudomonadati > Bacteroidota > Cytophagia > Cytophagales > Cytophagaceae > Siphonobacter > Siphonobacter sp. BAB-5385. The sequence goes on from NZ_NMPS01000214.1 coordinate 20,161, forward strand.
CCCACGATCTCGTTGGTGGGAGCGGGTTGGGCGAGGGGTTCAGGGGTACAAAACGATGGAGATGTCTACCGAACGGACCTGTCCAACGGCATCCGGTATCAGGTAGGTAATTACCTCTTTGGGGTGGCGGCCCGCTGGAATCTGACGAATGCCTTACGCCTCAAACGCGAATACCGAGGGGAGGTCGCCCAGACCGAACGCTTCCAGCACCTGTATCAGGAACAGGACAATCGCCTGCAACGGATTCAGCGGGAATCTGAGACGCAGTTTCGCGTCGCCCTTGAACAGGCCCGACAGGCTCCCGTGCAGTTACGGGCCGCTCGACAGGCATACAATCAGGCTCAGGCTCGCTACAAAAACGGCCTCGCCGATTTGCCCACGGTACTACAAACCTTCCTAACCCTCAACCGGGCCGAGGTAGATACCTACGTTTCCACCAGTAATGCCTGGAGATCCCTCTTACGCATCGCCGCCGCCGAAGGTGATCTGGCGGTGTTTCTGAATCAAGTACCAAAATGAGTTTACAGTTTGAAGTTTTCTGTTTTCAGTTGGTAAAAGAACGGTTAGACCTAATTAGAAATGATACGCTTTTGAGGTGCTGTAAAAAACGGATTACCTAATCAAAACCAAGTTCTAAACGTTTGATGAACAATTTCGCCTCGACCAACTGCAAACAGAAAACTGCAAACAGAAGACTGAAAACTATCTCTCATGCATCAACTCATTCGATCCGCTTTGCGGAAGCCCATTTCGGTGGTGGTGGCCGTGGTAGGGTTACTGTTCTTTTCGGTACTGTCCCTGCGAACGATTCCCGTCGATATTTTCCCGAACCTTGATCTGCCCACCATTTATGTCGTGCAACCCTACGGCGGTATGGCTCCTGACCAGATGGACGGCTTCATTGCCACCCGGTATCAGGACCACTTTCTGTACGTATCCGGTATTAAGGACGTTGACGTGAAAACCATTCAGGGTTTGTCGCTGATCAAATTGCAGTTTTATCCCGGTACGGACATGGCTCAGGCGGCGGCGGAGGTCGCCAACAACGTCTCACGGGCCAAGGCCTATATGCCCGAAGGGACGGTGCCGCCGCAGGTCGTTCGCTTCGATGCCAGCTCCGTGCCCGTCGGGCAGCTCGTGTTTGAAAGTGCGACCCGTTCCCTTAATGAAATTCAGGATTATGCCTCCTCGCGGGTGCGACCCATGTTTTCCCGGATTGAAGGCGTATCGAGTCCGCCACCCTTTGGTGGAAACCAGCGGACCATCGTCGTACGCGTTGACCCCAAACGCATCCAGAGTTATCAGCTGACGCCGGAAGAGGTCATTAAAGCCATCGTCAGCAATAACCAGCCCTCGCCCGCCGGGAATATTCGGGTGGGAGATAAGGCGGTAATGACGCCCGTCAACTCATTAGTACAGAAACCCGAAGATTTTCTGAACATCCCGATTCGCACGGGTTCGGGTCCGACGGTCTTCGTGCGGGACATCGGTACAGTGGAAGACGGTGCCGACGTGACGGTCAGTTATGCCCTCGTGAACGGTCGCCGGGCGGTGTATATCCCGGTTGTGAAAAAATCAGATGCTTCGACGTTACAGGTAGTAACGAACCTGAAAAATGCCTTACCCGAAATCCAGAAATCCGTACCCGAAGACGTCAAGATTTCCTACGAATTCGATCAATCCATTTACGTAACCAATGCCCTGAAAAGTCTGGTGACGGAAGGGGTACTCGGTGCGTTGCTGACGGGTTTGATGGTACTACTCTTCCTGCGGGACTGGCGAAGTGTCATCATTGTCGTCCTGACCATCCCGGTTTCGGTACTGATTGCGGTGATGATGCTCCATCTGTTCGGGCAGTCGATCAATACGATGACCCTTTCGGGGTTAGCCCTAGCGGTAGGGATTCTGGTCGATCAGGCGACGGTATCCATTGAAAATATCCACCAGCACCTGGAGATGGGTAAACCCAAGGCCCAAGCCATCTGGGAAGCCTGTAAGGAAATCGTATTTCCCGAGTTTCTGATTCTGCTGGCGATTCTGGCGGTATTCGCTCCGGCCTTTGTGATGACAGGGGTACCGAAGTCCATGTTTTTGCCGCTCTCGCTCTCGGTGGGTTTTGCCATGATCGCGTCGTTTTTACTCTCGCAGACCCTCGTACCGGTGCTCTCCAACTGGCTGCTCAAATCCCATCCTTCGCATGAAGCCCCCACGCTGGCTCTGGACGAACGGGAGCGACTCGGTATCCTGGAGGAAGACACGCACGAACCCCAAACGGGTTTTGAACGCTTCAAACACCGGTATACGCAGTTTTTACAAAAGCTCATTGCTCGCCGCAAGCTGGTCGTAACCGCCTATCTGCTGGGCAGTATCGGACTGATCGTACTCTGCTTTCAATGGCTGGGCACGGACATTCTGCCGCACGCCAATAGTCACCAGTTTCAAATGCGGATTCGGGTACCGGACGGCACGCGGGTCGAACGGACGGAAACCGCAACGCTGAAAATTCTGGATATTATTAAGGAGGCCGTGGGGCCCGAAAACGTGGAAATTTCCTCGGCCTACGTTGGTACGGTGCCTTCGAGTTACGGGACGTCCAACATTTTCGTCTTCAACAGCGGTCCCCACGAAGCCGTGATGCAGGTATCCTTGAAGGAGGAGTACCACGTGAAAATGGACAACCTGAAGGAAGAACTCCGCCGCCGGATTGGCCAGGCCCTGCCGAGTACCCGCATTTCCTTCGAACCCATTGAGCTGACGGACAAGATGATGAGCCAGGGGTCGGCAACACCCATTGAAGTAAGCGTGGCGGCGAAAGACCTGAAGGAAGCTGGACGATTTGCCCAGCGGATCAAAGCCAATATGGAAAAAATCGATTTCCTGCGGGATGTGCAGATTGCCCAACCGCTGGAGTATCCCGTTCTGCGGGTGACGATGGACCGGGAGCGGGCCGGACAACTGGGCGTAACCTCCACGCAGGTGGCCCGCTCGATGGTGGCGGCGACGTCTTCCAGCCGGTTTACGGATAAAAACCTCTGGCTCGATGATGCGAAAGGACTGGCGTATCAGGTGCAGGTACAGATTCCCGAGTATTTGATGACTTCCTCGAACGAGATTGGAAACATTCCGCTCAAGTCCGGGGAAATGCACCCGGTACTCTCGGACGTGGCCCGCTTTACGGAAGAAACCGCTCCGGGTGAATACGACCGGGCCGGACCGAACCGGCTGGTGACCATCAATGCCAACTTGCAGAAAATCGATTTGGGAACGGCCCAGAAAGCCGTACAACAGGCCATCAAAGACGCAGGCGATCCGCCCCGGGGGGTGATCGTCGAACTGAAAGGACAGACCCAACTGCTGACGGATACGCTCAGTGGTCTGCAAACGGGTCTGATCGTGGCGATCGTCATTATTTTCCTATTGCTGAGTGCGAATTATCAGTCGCTGAAATTATCACTGGTGATTCTGTCGGCCGTACCCGCCGTAGTAGCCGGAGCCTTGCTGATGCTACTGGCCTGCGGGGCTACGCTGAATCTGCAATCGTACATGGGCCTCATTATGTCGGTAGGGGTATCGGTAGCGAATGCCATTCTGATGGTTACCAATGCCGAAAACCTGCGGCTTTCCATTCGAAATGCCAACCGGGCCGTAGTACTGGCGGCGGGTAGCCGGATTCGTCCCATTCTGATGACCAGTATTGCCATGGTGGCGGGGATGTTACCCATGGCCTCGGGTCTGGGTGAAGGGGGTGATCAGATTGCACCGCTGGGACAGGCCGTTATTGGAGGTCTGGTGGCTTCAACCCTGGCCGCCCTGCTGATTTTGCCCTGTGTGTTCACGCAGGTACAGGCGAAAGCTTCCTTCCAGTCGGTATCCCTGGATCCCGAAGATCCCGAAAGCAAATCTTTTCAACTTCAAGAAGAAACGGTATGAAACCCTCAATCAATTGGCTGCTGATTCCGGCTCTGGCTAGTGTGTACGCTTGTAGTCCCGCCGGAAGTGAAACAAAAAAAGCGGAAGCAAAACCCGCCACTCCCGCCCGGCTCGAATCCACGCAGGTACGGGAAATGCAACCCAGTAAAGAAGTAACCCTACCGGGCGAATTACTGCCCTGGAACCGGGTAAATCTATACGCCAAAGTAAAAGGCTTCGTCCGTCAGGTCGGCGTAGACCGTGGTACCTGGGTTCGCAAAGGGCAGGTACTCGTGCAACTCGAAGCCCCGGAAGTACTGGCGGAGGTCAATCAGGCCCAGGCTCAGGTACAGGCTCAGCAGGCCAATCTTATTCAGCAACAATCGAAATACCGGGCCAGTAAGCTCACCTATCGCCGATTACTGGAAACCAACCGGATGGAAGGAGCGGTTTCTTTGCAGGAAATCGATCAGGCTCAATCCCGAATGGAGGCCGACAGTGCGTTGGTACTATCCGCTCAGGAAAGCGTGCAGGCATCAAAAGCCAATCTGCGAAGTAAGCAGGATTTAAAACAGTACCTGACGCTGACGGCTCCCTTCGATGGCGTGATTATCGAACGGAATATCAGTCCCGGAGCCCTGGTCGGAGCGGGGGAAGCCGGAAAGCCTCTCTTGGTACTGGAAGATAGTCGCACGCTTCGACTTACGGTAGCCATTCCTGAAGCGTATGCCAATCAGCTGGGTAAAAAGAGTACGGTTGATTTTACGGTGAATGCCATTCCTGAACGCGTATTCAAAGGCAGTCTGGCCCGTAGTGCCGAAAGTCTACAGGCCGCCCAGCGTTCGATGATGGCTGAATTTGACATTCCAAATACGAAAGGCGAACTGAAAGCGGGCATGTACGCTCAGGTGCGACTGCCCGTCGAACGCTCGCAGCCTACGCTATTTGTACTGCGAACCGCGGTTGTGACTTCTTCGGAAAAAGTATTTGTAATTCGAATGAATGGCGACAAAGCCCAGTGGGTAACCGTAGACACTGGAAATACCCTCGACAGTCTCGTAGAAGTATTCGGAAATGTAAAAGCCGGAGACGTACTGGTACGAAAAGCCTCCGAAGAAATCCGGGATGGGCAGACGGTGCGGGTGGAGTAGGAGTTGTTGGAGGGGTTTCATTCAGGTTTGAGGTTTGAATGGTTTCAAGTTTGAGTAATACAAGACATTCCGGAAGTTGTGAGCTTTCGGGATTTCTTTCTATTAGTGGTCGGTAGCTAATAGTTGTCGGTTAGATTAAGTTTTGGGCTTGTTAGCATCAAATCGCACAAAAGGACATCTCAAAAGTTTTGGCTTTTAGGATGTCCTTTTGTACTGAAACCATTCAAGCCTCAAACTTGAAACCAATCAAAACCCTTCAACAACTACCGACAAAACGTATCTGACTGAATATCTAATCGGTATACGGCTTGTCTGAGCGTGGTATCTTTTTGCGTAAAGGGCCAGCCGATGGCTGGGTTGGGTGTCGCCCGGAAGCGGTAGCGTTTGCCGATTTCCAGTCGATTGGAGGCCACTGCCCGAACCGTACGCGTCATGGTAATCAGGTCTACCCAGTCTTCCGTACCCACAATCTGATACTGGATCCGCAATTCAGCGGGTAGTTTGGCTTCATCCACCTGACGTCCTTCCGGACAGGTAACATCAAAGATGAGTGATACTTTGGTAGGCGGCGTTGCGAAACTAATCGGAGCGGTAATGGTTCGGGTATCGCAGAGGTCAACGGCTTCGGATACATAAATGGGCGTAATCTGATCCCCGCCCGTGTGGTTATTGGCCCGGAACACCTGCAATTTCACCGTTCGCTGAATCATCCCCGAAAACGTTCGCTGGGCACCATTATTCAGGTCCACGTACGTTTCGTAAACGGTTTGATTGGTAGCGGCATCAACCAACCGGGCGTAGTAGCGAATATCCACCCCCGAAAGATTCGTCTGGAATCGGAACGTTGGGCCGTTTTCACAGATTTCCTGGGTTTCGGCTAATGCGTAGTGCGTTAGCTGGGAAAGCTGGGTTTTGATGAATAGCTGATTATTCTGCGGGTTTCGCTGAAGTCGCAGGGAAGCCTGCTGCACCCAGGCATTTCGCGTAACATCAAACATCCAGAAGGGGAGTGAATCGCCTTCTTTCGGGACTTGTCCATTGAGTAACCGCTGATTCGGCTGAATCGCCACGGTGACTTCCGTCGGAGCGGACGTACGGCGTAAGACTTGCCCTTCCCGGGTAAAGCCTTCCAACTGGAAGAACACTAAGCCCTGGAATAAAAACGCCGGAAGCTTTTGCCCATTCTGACCAATCGCATTAAAGGACCGGAGTGAACGATTGGGTAAATACGTCGTTGCAGCCTGCGGCGTATAGTAGTAGAGGGTAGTCTTGGTTTCACCCCGGGCATTCTGTCCATCGGCGGTACTCAGCGAAGTATTCTGCGGTAAGCTCCACTGGGCGTTTGCTCCGTTAATCGCCGTCGTTTGGACCGTGTGAGCCCCCGTACTGTGATCCTGCTGCGAGGCGGCTATCCCCGCTGGCGGCTGACTGGCACTAATCAGCGGAACGGTAGTATTGACATTATCGGGCGTATTGAGCTGCCATTCCGTAAGTCTGCTGAGATAGCCATCGGCTTGTGCCCATACGGCCACGGTGACCGGATTCTGGCTGGAGGGTAACTGATCAGGGTCTACGGCTAAACCCAGGAAACCTTCAGAACTGGGTTTGATGAGCTCTCCACCGGTTAGATTTTTAACACGATTGGCATCTTCACCCACCACAGCTACCTGCAAATTGGGGGGTGTTTTGATTCTGGAACCAGCACTCGCATCCGTATACTGAATGTGAAGCGTAGCCTGAGTGAGTGGATCCTTGAATTGAAATTCAATTCCTTCGAAGGGATTTTCGCAGCCGAAACCAATGCCGAGTAAGGCAAGGCTGAGCAGTGTAGTGAGGCGATAAAAGACCTTTTTCATAACGTCTGGCGGAACGTGATTCAAATGGATGGTGACGCAAATCAGATTTTAAAAAAGTATTCTAAACCTACAAAATCTACGAATCGGGTAAGTAGAGCCACAAAAAGGCAAAAAAAACCCTCGAACATCCGCCAATGCTCGAGGGCACAAGTGTCTTAAGTATTCGTCAATACTTACGGATCTTGTTTGTAAAATATTTTACAAAAAGACCGGACCAATTATAAAATGTTAACGAATGGGGCAATAACCGATCTGTAAATGCGACTTTTTTTCTACAAACATCCCATTACAGGGAAATAAATTCCCATGACATGAAAATTGATCATGATAATATTCTGCAAATACGGATTTAAACTAGCTTTTTTTTCTGTACAAATCGAATTCAGTACAAAAAATTGACCATTTTCTTTTGTTTAGGGTATGTACGCCTTCGTAGCTTAAATAGGGCTATGATCCTTACCTCAGGACGCAGGATCAACAATAAGATATTTTCCCTGAACAGTTCATGCGATTACTAAAAGCCTGTTGCGGATGGGAGCAGTAGCCGTATTCTTTTCTCAGATTACGTCTGAAAGCAATCATTTACTTCGGATTTTCCGCTTATGGCGGAACAGCTGGCTTGTCAGTCCGGTTTGCTAGGGATTTCCCAATTCTGCTTCACTCCAGCTACCGGACGCAGGCTCCTGAAAAACCCGCACCACCCTTACCATGGAAGTTGCTGATTAGGACCAGGATAACGATCAGGACTGTATGGCGGTACGGCGAAAGACCTGAGGATATTAGCCTGGCAGGGACCGAAGAAATTTCCACAATGGCCTATCCTGGACAACCGTCTGCGGTAGCCGACTCCTGAACGACCTGCTTGGGATGTGAAAAGGAATTGCCAACTTTGAAGAACTTTTATAGATCTATTCTCGAATGAAACACCTTTTCCTTGGAATCACTTGCCTGTATGTACTGAATTCATGCGGTAAGGATCAGGACAATGCTCCGCCTATTACGCTCGATCAGGACCAGCTTGAATTACACTACGATCAGACATACCAGTTTAAATTGAAGCAGGGGACGGGCGAGTTGAAAGCCAGTCAATATCGTTGGACCTCAAGCAATGAGTACGTAGGAACCGTATACGATGGCGATTTTAAAGCCGAGCAAATTGGCGAAACGACCATTACGGCAAGCTCGAAGGATGGGAAAAAGCAATGGACCAGCAAGGTGACCGTGGTTCCGTACAGCACGCTTTACCGCGAACCCGTAACGGATTTCAGCCTGACCCCAGAACAGGTTAAGAGTAAAGAGACCCGCGAATTACGCGAGCAATCCGCCACTGTAACGACTTTTAAGGGCGAAAACAGTAAAACCTGGGCGATCCGGTACAACTTCACGGCGGGCAAACTCAGCTCAGCCAGCGTACTACTGATGGATTCGCAGGACATCGCCAACGAAGGCAGCCGCTTCCTCGATGAGCGGTATAAGTACGTAGGAGAGTCCAACGGAGCCAGTGTGTTTACCGACGAAAAACAGTGACCATCCGCTATCAGTACACCAATGATTACGGCCTGATGGTGCAGTACAGTCCCTATGTCAAGGGTGGTCGTTTGCCCGGCGTTCTATAAAAAAAGAGCGTACCTCATTTAAAAAGAGAAGGCTTCTGGCAGGCCTTCTTTTTTTATGTTGACAGATAGGGCGGCAGGCAAAAACTTATTATTTGGATTCTCGCTACCTATTTCCGTACTTACCTCATATCCAGCAAAAATCTGCTTTCATGAAACACCTTTTCTTAATCGTAAGCCTGCTTTGGGTTTTTACGTCCTGCTCTAAAAAAGATGAAGCTCCGGCCGTTTCGATCGACCAGCCGCAACTACAAATCCACTTCGATGAAGAACATCAGTTTGTATTAACGCAGGGAAATAATACGCTCACGGCCAGTCAGTATCAATGGACTTCCAGCAACGAAACCGTAGGTACGGTAGATGCAAACGGTACTTTCACGGGGAATCGCATTGGCGAAACCACCGTTACTGGGGTGTCCGCCGATGGTAAAAATCGCGTGGAAAGTAAGGTAACGGTGATTCCCTATGTAGCTTCATTCGTGAAAGAACCAGCATTGGATTTCGGTAATAGTAAAGCTACGGTGAAAGCTAAGGAAACCCGAACGTTGGTACAGGAAACGGACAACACCTTAGAATATCAGGGAGAGAATGCAAAGTTAAGAGGGGTTGGGTATCAGTTTGAAAACGCTGCCTTGATTAATTCGATTCTATTCTTGACTGTTACTAACCAAGTCGCTCAGGAAGCCGTTACTTATTATTATGAGCGGTATGATGTTGAAGAAGGTGAAAATGAGCTGTACGTAGCCATTTCAGATAAAGTAGTCATGGGTCTATTAGTGGACGATTCTGCGGGTTTAGTAGCCGTATACGTTCCATTTGATTTTGCAAGCGGTGGCCGCGTAGCTGCGAAAGATTTGAAGCAGTTGTTTAAAGGTAAATACAAGGCCGGCAAAAACGCTTCGCTTTCGTTGAAGCAGGCTCTTTCGGCCTTACGTCTTCAACACAAATAGGAATTTTTCTAGTACTACAAAAAAGCCCGCTTCAGCTTGAAGCGCTTTTTTGTGGGTTAACCAGCGGTTTAAAAAACGGAGATTAGTTTTTACTACCCGAAATCCAGATATTCCCCGTTCCGTACGTGGTCGGTTTATCGCTGGCTTCGATCACCAGTTTGCCCCCTCCGGTCAGTTCCTCGTGCGTGAGCCAGAGTCGCTGTAGATCTTTGCCGTTCAGGGTCACCCGCTGGATGTATCGCCGTTGACTGGAAAAATTAGGTACGCTGATTTCCAGATTTTTCGAGGGAAGCCGAATGGTAATTTTCCTGAATAAAGGAACGTTCAGGTAATAGATGGGTTCGCCCACCAGCGGCTGCTGAATGCCCAGTGCCGTCAGCACAAACCAGCCCGACATGGCTCCGGCGTCGTCATCCATCGTGCGTACCAGGGCTTTGGGTTCGTTCTTGTAAATGCGGTCGATGTGGGCTCCAATCCCGCGACTGTTATCATTAAAGTAATACTGCACGACCGTATCAACGGCCAGTTGCTGCACAAGCTGCTGGTACTTCCAGGGTTTGTCACTGGCGTAGTACAGCGTCGGCGACTGCAAATCGGGTTCGTTGGCCCGGTTGAAATACTGATTATCAAAAAAGTCGTCGAGTTGCTCCGTAAAGGCCTTCCGGCCGCCCGCCAACTGCACCAGACCCGTAACATCAAAGGGTACCGACCAGCGGTACTGCCGGATGGTACCCTGGTACATACTGCGAGCCGACATGCGGTCCACGTCGGACTTACTCAGGTCTTTGAATTCCTTCTCCCACAAGGAGCGATACGCCTGGGATTTACGCAGGAAATGCTCGGACAGGGGTTTCTCGTGCAGGCCCTCGAAGAGTTTTCCCATCGTCCACAGATCGTAGGACGCTTCCAGGAATTTATCCGGCTTGCTAAAATCAAAACGGGCCGTATCCGCCAGCAGGGCCTGCCGGATAGCGGGTACATCCAGCGTATACCCTTTCCGGACGGCATCCAGCAGGACCACCGCCGCGTGCTCGGTACGCACGGAGTTGGCGGGTTCGGTCGGCCCCGCAAAATCGTATTTGCCGTAGCGGTAGAGGTTGGCAATGGAATGCGTAATGTCCTGATACAGGCCGGGATACAGCAGAGCCAGCAGGGGTAGCTGCGTTTTGTAGTTATCCCAGATGGCCCAACCGTGGTACCGGGGGCTGGTGGCTTCGTGAATTTTTCCATCCGTTCCCCGAAAACGGCCATCAGTTTCCGAAATCCGGAAGGGCGACTGCATGGTTCGGTATAGTAACGAGTAGAAAAGCGAGGTGCGATCTTTGGGGCCTTCCACCTGAACAATACCCAGCAGGTCGTTCCAGGCGGCAGTGGATTTTTGGAAAAGGGACGCGTACGTCTGCGTAGCTCCCTGCTGTAGGCGTTGCTCAGCGGAGGCCTGATCGACCGCCGAAAAGGCAATCCGTACCGGAACCTGACGCGTCGCGGGCGACAGATGAGCGACCAGAATGTGGTTGGATTCCTCCGTCCAGGTAGCAGTAGTACCCAGGTCCAGGGCGTAATAGATCGTATACGTGCCTGCGTGACAGGTCGTTTTCGCCTGAATCCATCCTGACACCCGCGATCCGTTCAGGGTATGCTGTTCGCCGACGAAGGCCCGGTTAAAGGTATGCTCCAGATCGAGCCGAAAGCCTTTAGCACCTTCGGGAAAGGTGTATTCGGACTGGCCCTCATTCTGTAGAACGGTCGCTTTCATACGTATGCCGTTCGTAAACGAGATCGCGTACTGACCGGGTTGGGCGGTATCGGAAACCTTGCGGAGCGGCTTGCCATCGTCCTGCGTCCCCAGAAAGGGTTTCAGTAACAGCAGTCCACCGCTGCCCTGACAGCCCACGCCTTCAAAGCGATTGTGCGTAAAACCGAGCACGTCCTTCGCCAGATACTCGTAGCCCGTGTGCGTACCGGGTACCGTAAGCGGCAGAATACTCAGCTGACTAAAGGGAGAGGTCGCCGCCGGGGATAGCTGTCCATGATCGCCGGAAGACCCCAGAAACACATTCACCTGATTACTTTGGGCAAAAGCCACCGCGTGCCACACGGAGCACCACACCAACAGGAAACACTTCAGGCTGAGCCTGTAATACTTCATTCGAAAAGGAAAAAGAGACATACGTACGCGAAAAAATGCTGATCAATGGTATAAGATCCTGGTCAGGCAGAAGCGTATTGATTAGGTAAGTGAAGAAGGACTATATTGGTCCAATTTCCGTTTTTACTACGTGCAACGTAGTTTGAGGGTGTAAAAAACGGGATTGGGGGTCGTTTTACAAAACTTTTGGTGTGACGAAAGTATGAAGATTGAAAAACAAAAAAGCCCGCTTCAGCTGAAGCAGGCTTTGAGTGGTCGCGTAGGGATTCGAACCCCAAACCTTCTGATCCGTAGTCAGATGCTCTATCCAATTGAGCTACGCAACCGTCCTTTGATCGTTTGATACTGGGTATCTTTCCGATCGGGAATGCAAAAGTAGTGACTTCAAGAGGCTTTGTCAAGCTTTCCCCGCAGCCTTTTTTTAAATAATTTATTTTTTGCTGAGTTTCAGGGCGTTGGTGTAATGGTCAATAATACGTTTGCTCCGCAGGTACCGACCTACGTTGAACGCATCGTAATTCGTCGCCGTCGGGTCCACGCTACTGACCATGACGTAGTTCGAAGCGTGAATGAACTGGTTTTCGCCCAGCCACATCGCCACGTGTACCACCTTCTCCGTGCCGTCCTCGTTGTGTTTCCCAAAGAAGAGCAAATCACCGGGCCGCAGCTTCGCCCAGTCTTTTTCCGCATCTACTAATAAGCCCGAATGTACCTGCTGGGAAGCATCGCGGGGCAGTTGTACGCCATTCAAAAAATACACCGTCTTCGTAAAACCACTGCAATCGACGCCTTTAAACGACGTACCACCCCAGAGGTAGGGTAGTCCCATGAGTTTTTTGGACGTATTCACCAGCGAAATTTCCGAAATCCGTACCGAAGCCAGCCAGTCGGCGTAAAAACGGGCGTCCGTCTTTTTGATGTACGCTTTTCGGCCATCCGGGTACGCCACTTCGTAAAAGGAACCTTTCTCGCCTTGGTACGCCAGCAAATCGCCAGCGACGATATCCGATACCGTCTGGCTGTCCGTATTCGGCTCACTGTACGTAAAACCGTAGGGCGTTAAATACAAGAGCTTGCGGGTCTTCTCCCAGGCTTCGGCCTCGGCTTTCGTAACCAGCTGGATGGAGCCATGATCGACCCAGGAAATGTACTGATCGGGCGTCTGGACGCGGTACCAGCCGTTTTCCTGTTCGTAGACGTTCAAAGGTGTGCCCAGCAGGGCCTGCGTCGCCAGTTCGGCGGCATGTTTGGGAGTGGAACGAATGTTACACACCGATACGCGAACGATGGCCTGCGTTTTCTCACCCAGTTCAGCGGAGGGCAGTACCTGAATGTCGTCGTGTACCGAAGTACCCGCGGCTTTCAGTTCAGCGAGCAGGGCCTGATGGGCTTCCGGACTGCTGGTCTTACCCTTTACATGCCCGTCTTCGGTCGCTTCTACCTGAAAAATGACGGTTCGTTTATCGGGGGCATACTGCTGCTGGACTTTGGCAATAATCTCGTTCATCGGGGTATGCTGAGCCATCGCGGACCATGCGGTCAGGCAAAGACCCAGGGTTAGGATTTTCTTCATCAGTTCAGGAAAGATAAGAAGGACGGCATCGCCTACGCAAGGCCAACGATGTTAAGCTTCCGTCTGTTCACTCGCTACACTGGCCCTGACTTCGTACGCTCGACAGGCCGCCGCGATACGGCTAATATCCGAAGGCTCGTGCAGGGGCGTAATGACCAGCCGCGTAATGGCGGGATCATTAGGGCCGGGGTAGGGGAAACAGGCCGTTAGAATCCCTGCTTCGCGTAGATACTCGTGCAGGCCGGGCTGCTTCGTGGTAAAGGCCGGATACGCCGGAAGCCAGTGAAAAAGGCGTATAGAGGGCCCCAGTTCTTCAACAAACTGATCCACCCGCTGGCTAAGCAACTGATGGGCTTCATCGTACAGTTCCAGCGATTGCGTAAATGCCCAGAGGTTGGCCGGATTTGCCGGACTGGCTCCACTAAACATCGGAAAGTGACGGATTGCCTCCATCACCTCCACGGGTCCGGCCAGTACGCCCGCTGGGACGCTCAGGGCTTTATTCAGAGAAGCGACGTATAACAGTCGTACGTTCGCGGGTGCGGACAATTGCGAATAAATCCCCCGGCCCTGAGAAAACACCCCCAGGCCGTGCGAATCATCGACCACGACCGTAATCCGGGCTTCGGTAGGCAAGTGATTCATCCAGTCGAAGGGAACCAGCCGGGTATGCGGCGAACCCACGGAATCGGTCACAATCACCACTTCCGGGGCCTGCGACTGTCGAATGCGTTCGGGCAACTCAGCAAACCAGGTTTCGTACGATTCCGTGGCGGGAAGGAAATCATCCGCCCAAAGAGCCGGATGCACATTGGGTGCGTATAAAACCAGCACGCCCGGCTGCGAGAAGGTTAGCCACTTCATGAGCACCTGTCCCGCCATCATGCCCGACGATACGGTCAGGGTCGCCGGAGCACCCATCCATTGAGCGAGTACGCGTTCGGCCTCCTCATAAATCGTCAGGCGAAGCGTATTGTTCCGGGAACTGCCCCAGTTGATGCCCACCCGACGGATGCCCTCCAGTACCCGCTCAATAAAGACCGGATTTCGGCTCATGCCCAGGTACGATGTGCCGCTGCACCAGAGGTATTCCCGCTGGTCGAGTACGACGGTTCGTCCCGGAAGTTCGTCCGTATAAAACATAAACGTTGCGTTTAAATCCCACGAATGCTTGCTCTGAAACCGTGTTAGCGATTCAATAAGCGGGCTCCCGTACCATTTTCTTCGGCGTAAATCACCTTGCCGTACTCAATCGATACACCCGTGGACAAATCGTCGTCGACGAGCAGAATACCGTCCATATCCACGTAATCCAGCAAAGGCAACAACTGGGCAATGGCCGAGCAGCCAATGTTCGATTCGGTCATGCAACCGACCATCACTTTCAGGCCCAGTTGACGGGCGTGGGCAATCATGCGGCGGGCGGGCGTCAGGCCTCCACACTTCATCAGTTTGATGTTGATGCCGTGAAAAAAGCCGTAACAACGGGCCACGTCGGCTTCTACAATACAGCTTTCGTCGGCAATCAGCGGCAGGGCTGATTCTTCAAATACCCGTTTCATGCCTTCCCAGTTGGTGGCTTTCATGGGCTGTTCGATGAATTCAACACCCAGCTCTTTCAACGCCCGCGAATTTTGAAGGGTTTCTTCCACATCCCAGGCCGTATTGGCATCCACCCGAAATACCGCGTCCGTGTGCTTCCGTAGTTCCTGAATGATCGCAATATCTTCCTTGGTCCCCAGCTTGACTTTGTAGAGCGGAAAGGGCATTTCCTTCATCTTCTCCACCATCTTTTCCAGGGTATCCATACCGATGGTATAGTCGGTGATGGGATTATGGGAGGGGTCCAGCCCCCAGACCTCGTACAGTTTTTTGCCCGCTTTCTTCGCGTATAAATCGTTATAGGCCACATCCAGTGCACACAGGGCAAAGGGATGGTCATTACGCAAATGCGGCTCGATGAAGTCGAAGAATTCTTCGGGTGTACCTCCGGCGTAGTTTTCGATGAGGGTACGTACGGCTTCCAGCTGGGCCTTCATGCCTTCGATGTAAACGCCGTAATAGGTGGTTTCAGTAGCCTCGCCGTAGCCGGAAAACTCGCCGTCCTGAAGTTCAACAATGAGCGTAGGCTGCTCGTTTCGGGATTCGTGGGTAATCGTGAACGTGTGCCGGAGCCGCAACGTATGAGTGTGAAGAAGCAGTTTCAATGGAATAGAAGGATAAAAGACGAATAGAAATAAGCAGTAGTTAGACCCTAAACGTAAGCTTTGGTTTAAGGCATTAATTGCATTAACCAAGGAACAAAATTGTGCAATTTTATTGAAAGGGCAGGTATTATTTGGTATTTACTTGATTTGTGCGATGCTTTCTTTGGAAGTTTCAAAAGGCATTGAAACCGGACTTCTGAGAATCAGAATCATTCCCGTATTTTTGTGAAAATCAAACGTGTCATTCCTTCCCTCCGCCATCATTAATCATTGAACTCGTGAAAACCATCGAAAGTCCGATTCCCGTTCAAAACCGAAAAGCTGAAAAACAATTTCATTTCTGGCAGTCTGTGGTCGCCCTTTGCACGTACGCTTTGTTGCTGGTATGCCTGCTGGGGCGTCTGGGAAGCTACTTCTTTTTCTTCGAGTTGTTCAGCCACTTTTCCGCCCAATGCCTGGCCATTGCCGGATTCCTGTTCGTCTACTGGATTCTTTTTCGGAACCGACTGTACGCGGTGGCTTTATTCAGTGTACTGCTGAATGCCTGGCTGGTACTGCCCTGGGTGACGAGTAAAACTCCGGCGGCGGAGCCGGCCGATCTGCGAATCATGCATACCAATGTACTCTTTACGAATCGGGAGTACGACGCTATCCTGGAAAGCATTCGCCGCGAAAACGCTGACCTTATACTCATTGCCGAGCTACGCCACCCTTGTTCCAGAAATTTCGGCAGGAACTGCACCGCGAGTATCCGTACGGCTATCTGGTGTATTCGAAAACGCATTGTTACGTGGCCATTGGCAGCCGAACCCCCCTGCGGGTCAACCACGCCGCGGTAACTGCCAATCGAATGCTACACGTGCATACTACCGTAAAAGGACGGGAAATTGCCCTGATTTCAGTACATCCGAAGACGCCCCTGAATCCTACCTGGTTTGAAAGCCGGAACGAACGCCTGCAATACGCCTTCGATCAGGCGGCGAAGGAATCCGTGCCGACCATTCTGGCGGGCGATTTTAACGTTAGTGTGTTCTCGCCCGTGTATCGTTCGCTGGTGGCATCTTCGGGGATGCAGGCGTCCCGCAAGGGTTTTGGTATCAGTCCAACGTATCGCAATGGCTACGGCCCCCTGATGATTCCCATCGACCACGTGCTGACCAACAAAGGCTTCCGAACGGTAGGTTTCCGTACCCTGGATATGAAGGAGTCCGATCACAAAGCCATCGTAGCGGATCTGAAATTCCAGTAAGCTCCATCCAAAAAGAAAAGCCCCAATGCAGGGGCTTTTTCCGTAATAGAGCAGATAGGAAGCGTTGAAAAACCAATATTATTGAACCGGTGTAAAGCGGGCCTGAATGAGACTGTAGTACAGCGTCGTCAGGCCTTCGTAACCGGAATCCGTACCAACAACAAGAAACAGTTCACCTTTGGCGTTGGATGTAGCCTGAAATGGTTTCGTACTGTTACGCTCAATAAGCTTGTACGTAGGCGTGCTTAGCCCCGTGGCAATGTCTCCCAGAATAATCATGTCCTTTCCTTCATTGGCCTGATTGCCTTTATCCAGATTGAAGACATACTGGGTTCCTTCGAGCTTCGTCACGGGCTCAGTACCCGTTGCTCCGGCTTTCAGATAGACCGAATGAGCGGGCGAACCGCCTACGCCTACACTGCCTTCGGCGGCATCAGAAGCCAGTTTAACGAAAAATTCCACGTTGTACTTCGTGTTGGGAGCAAAGTTGGGAAGGCGTTGGTAAATGTACATGAACATATCGTCGCTACGGTTGTACGCCGAAAGCATGAAGCCCGATTCGTTCGTGTTCAGGGGAGCGGGTAATTTTCGGGCACCCGACCGTATTTGAATGGAACTGGTGTCGGTTTCCGTAGAGTATTCGGCAAAACCGGCCTTCCAGTCCTGACTTACGCCCTGCGTAAAATCCGTCGTCATTAATAAAAAAGGAGTTGAACTCTCTTTGCTGCAACTCATGATTCCGGCGGCCAGGAACCACACGCATAGCCATTTCGTCAGTTTCATGGAATAGTCGTTAGTTAAAATAAATACGTAATCTCGCACTGATGCAGTGGCAGACGGGAAGGTCTGAAAAAGCTTTCTACGTTTGATGACCCGGTTTTAAAAGGCCGGGTTGGAAAAGGGCTGAAAATATCGGGAGCAGAAAAGAAGGGTAAGTTGATTGTTAAAAGGTAACTAATTGTAGGTCAGAGCTATTTGACAACGAATAAAGTTTTTGATTTTTTTTAAAAACTTTATTCGTTACTTGGCTTGAAGCCGATGCATGATTTCGTAGCACGCCCGACTGTTGTGATAGGGACACTTCCAGGCGTTGATTTTATCGGCTTTCAACGAAGGATGATGAGCAGCATCGGTTTTCTCGTACCATTCGCCGTTTTTCGTATCGAGTAAATGCGTTTTGATGAACTCCCAGCTTGTGCGGGCTTTTTCGAGAAAATGTTGCTTCCCCGACAACTGATAAGCATTGTAATAACCCACCAGTTGCTCGCTCAGCACCCACCAGCTCCGGTCTTCGTTTTTGTGCCCGGTCTGGGGGTTGTACTCGTAGGTGAGGGCTCCGTCGGTGTTGAGGCCTTCCAGCGTTGCCGTCGCCATTTTTAAACTCAGCTCTTTCGTCTTCGCCAGTAAGGCTTTGTCATGCAATACTTCAGCGGTTTCGTAGAGTAGCCAGGAAGCTTCAATATCATGCCCGTAGGATACTTCCGAAGAGCGTACCTGCCAGTCTTCCGTAAAGAACAACCGCATGTGGTACGTCGTGGGGTCGATGATGTGCTGCATGAAATCATTTTCCAGCATCGAACGGACGTGTTTCTGTACGCTCGCATCGGGCCAGATCCGATACAGATTGGTAAAAGGCTCGATCAGGTGCAAATGCGTATTCATGGACTTGCGGAGTTCACCTTTACTTAAAATGTACTCGTCCGTATTGGACCAATCCTGATGGAACGCCTCAATGAAGCCACCGTTTTTAGAATCATAAGCCCGGTCAACCAGCGTACGAAATAATTGCTGAGCGGCCGTTAAGGCCTCGGCCTGCTTCGTAGCCCGGTAGTACTCACTCAGGCCGTACAAGGCGAAACCCTGTCCGTACAGTTGCTTGGTAGTGACACGCGGCGTACCATCGGCCTGGACCGACCAGTACACCCCGCCGTGTTTCGGGTCCAGGAAGTATTGCTGGATATACGCGAAGGCCCGGTCGGCTAAAGTACGATAGGTCGGATTTTTGGTAACCCGGTATGCATTCGAAAAAGACCAGAGAATCCGGGCGTTGAGTACAATGCTTTTATCCGCCGCCGGATCGGGTTGATTCTGAGCATCCACGCGACCATAAAACCCGCCCCGGGGATCGACGTCGTGCGTTTCCCAATACTGAAAGATTCGCCGGAACTCTTGTTGAACTTCCTGAAGCATAGCGGGTAGCGTGAGCATAGGTTTAGCGATTTTGAAGCAGTACTTTCTTTCCTGGGTCAAGCAGACGAATAGCGGGACGGTTCAGATACGAGCGGGCACTGTTTGCCTTTTCTATTTCTGACGTATAGTGTTAATTGTTCAAAAAACGCCATACCTGTAAACCTATTCCTAGCTTAATAAAAAAGGGGGTTTACCCGTAGAGCAAAATACGAATCAAATCAATCCAGGCGGAGGTTTTACCGAAACGCCAGATACGGAAATACTTCATTCGCCTGAAACTCCGAGCGATCGGCGGGTAATTCCAGAAAACCCGTACAATCCAGCAAATTCGCGAAATCGCCGGAACCCGAGCCTTTGAGCGGTAGGGCCATGAGTCGGCCATCTTCAGCAAAACTAACGGCCACGGGTACGAAGTACGTGAGATTAGGTTTAAATACGAGATTTTCCGCCAGTACGGCTTTGGCAGCAACCGCCGACTCGTGGAGGAGGTAGGGGCGAACGTACCGTAAAAAGCACACAAACGTCGATACGGGGTTTCCGGGCAGGGCAAATACCACATGCTGCGTACCCCGTGTGCCAAACCACAGCGGTTTCCCTGGTCGCTGGGCCACCTGATGAAAATGCTTCTGTACGCCCAGTTTTTCCAGCGTAGCGGGGATGAAATCTTTTTTACCCGCCGATACACCCCCCGTCAGAATCAGGATCTCAAAACGATTCAGAATATCCTGAATGTTCGATTCCAGGGATTCTGGAAGGTCGGGTAGGTGAAACAACTGGCTCGAAAACCCAATTTGCTGCAAAGCCGCCGCCAGCTGATAGCCGCTCGACCGTCGAATCTGGTGGGGCAGGGGCGTCTGATTGACTTCCACTAATTCATCACCCGTAGAAATCAGAGCTACCTTGGGACGTTTTTCAACCATTACCTGCGTTTTTCCCACGGAAGCCAGGATACCAATCTCGGATGATCCCAGGCGTGTACCCGTCGGAATGAGCACTTCATCCGTTACACGGTCACTGCCTTTGGTGTGAATGTTCTGTCCGGGCGTAGCCGGATTTTGCAGGGCCGCGAAGCGTTTATCTCCGTAATTGGAAAAGACAAGATCTTCGTAACGAACCACCGTATTGGTTCCTTCGGGTAATACCGCCCCGGTCATCACTTCGATAGCCGAAGCCCGGGAGACGAGGTGTTTGGCCGCCTCGCCCGCGTATTGCGTGGCTTCAATCCGGAATAAACCCTCCGGAATGGGAGCTTCCAGATATAAAGCAATGCCATCCATGGTTACCCGGTCAAAAGGCGGGAAATCACGGTCGGCCGTAATGGCTTCCGCCAGCACGCGTCCGCCGGCTTCGTGGAGCCAGACCGATTCAGTACCCCAGTGGATCGTCTGGGAAAAAACAGTAGTAAAAGCTTCGTGTACGGAAAGCATAAGAGCAGCAGCGAACAAATGAAACTCAAAGATGGGAGAGGATGTCTATTCAATCAATGCTTCGGTCGGCGAATGCTTTGTAAATATTAATTTTCTTGGTTCTCTTTGTGGAATTGTGATCGTCGGGAAACCGCTCTGGCCCCATCTGATAAGGATAGCGTAGTGAACCGGCTCCAGTCACACATGCAAAACCAAGTTTATGAGAAAACAGTCCTTCTTAATCCCCCTGATCACTTTACTGGTTTCGGTGGTATCGCTGGCTCAGCCCAGTACCGAGCCGTATGGCCCCCAGGCCCTGACCATCCTGGATGCCCGCAAGTTTCACTGGTCGCCCGATGGAAATGCGTACTGGCAGTTTCAGAGTGGCGAGCTCGTACAGGTTGACGTAAAAACGGGTACGAAAACGACGCTCATTAAAAAAGAGCAGCTCATTCCGCAGGGAGCTACGCAACCCATTCGCGTCCTGGCGTTTGATTACCTGCCTACCCTCAAAAAAGCCGTTCTCTATACCAATGCCAAACGTGTATGGCGGTACCCCACCCGGGGCGATTATTACGTGCTGGATCTGGCCAGTAATTCCCTGAAAAAGCTCGGAGCGTCGCGGCCCGAAAGCTCGCTGATGTTTGCCAAGCTTTCGCCCAACGGGACGCAGGCGGCCTACGTTTCCGGTCATAACCTGTACGTAGAAGACCTGAGTACGGGAACGGCCAAAGCCCTGACTACCGACGGTACGGATCGTTTGATCAATGGTACTTTCGATTGGGTGTATGAAGAAGAACTCGACTGCCGCGATGGCTTCCGCTGGTCGCCCGATGGCAAATACATCGCGTTCTGGACGGTGGATGCCCGTAAGATCCGGAACTTCCTGATGATCAACAATACGGATTCAACGTACTCCTTTAACGTTCCCGTTGAATACCCGAAAGCAGGCGAGAAACCGTCTCCAACGTTTGTGAAAACGGTAGAAGTGGCCACCGGAAAAATTACACCGATTCAAATTCCCGGTGAGCCGGACAACAACCTGCTGCCCCGCATGGAATGGATTCCGGGAAGTCAGGAACTGCTCATTCAGCAGTTGAACCGTCGTCAACAGGTTAGCACGCTCTACGTAGCCAATGGAACGACGGGAACGGCGAAGGCCATCAACACCGAAAAGGACGCCGCCTGGGTAGACGTTCGTAGTAACTGGGCCGAAAGCGAAGTGACCAACTGGTACTGGCTGGCCGGTAACAAGGAATTCCTGTACCTGAGCGAAAAAGGGGGCTGGCGTCAATTGTACCGCGTTACGAAAGAGGGCAAGGAAACGCTCGTTTCGGCAGAACCATACGACATTATTAAAATCTATACGGTGGATGAGAAAAACGGTTGGGTATACTTCTCCGCTTCCCCCACCAACGCGACGCAACAGTATCTGTACCGCCTGAAACTCAACGGCAAAGGGAAAGCTGAACGTCTGACTCCGGCCACGTACGCGGGCACGAACGACTACGAAATTTCTCCCAACGGTTTGTGGGCTCAGCACGATTTCTCCTCGGCCAATACGCAGCCGATGCAGAGCTTCATCAGTCTGCCGTCGCATAAAGCCGCGGATGGCAAAAGTCTGCCGGAACTGAAACCCGGTCGGATGAAAGTTGAATTCTTCCAGGTAAAAACCTCCGAAGGAACCGTAATGGACGGCTGGATGGTGAAACCGACCAATTTTGATTCGACCAAACGGTATCCGGTGGTGTTTTATGTGTACGGCGAACCCGCTTCGGCCACGGTAACCGATCAGTTTGGCGTCGGGTATAACCGTCTATTCCAGGGTAGTATGGCCGATAAAGGGTACATCTACATTTCACTGGATAACCGGGGTACGCCCGCTCCGAAGGGTCGGGAGTGGCGGAAAGCCATTTACCGGAACAACGGCATTATCAACGCCAAAGACCAGGCTCTGGCCACGCAGGAAATCATCAAATGGCCCTTCGTCGATAAAGACCGGATCGCCATCTGGGGCTGGAGTGGGGGTGGGATGTCCACCCTGAATGCCCTGATGCAGTACCCTGACGTATATCAGACCGGTATCGCCATCGCGGCCATTTCGAACCTGCATTTGTACGACAACATTTACGAGGAACGCTACATGGGTATTCCGGCAGAAGCCGAGGCCGACTATCTGAAAGGTTCACCGATCAGTCACGTGAAAAATCTGAAGGGTAACCTGCTCTACATTCACGGTACGGGCGACGATAACGTCCATTACCAGAATGCGGAGGTACTGATCAACGAACTGATCAAGGCCGGTAAATTGTTCAGTCTGATGATTTATCCGAACCGGACGCACAGTATTTCCGAAGGTCAGGGAACGTCTCAGCACTTGTCTAAAACCTATACGGACTTTTTACTGAAAAACTGCCCTCCGGGTGCCCGATAATCCGTAAAAAAAGTACATTTGAACGCGTATCCGGGAGCGACTCCCGGATACGCGTTTTTTTATCGACTTTTGAAAACACACTTATGAGCTTCACTCATCTTGACGAACAGGCCAATCCAACCATGGTAGACGTGGGCGATAAAGCCGTAACGCGGCGTACGGCTACGGCCCGTAGTGTGGTGCGTCTGCCCGAGGCCGTACGGGCGGCTTTGCAGGATGGCGACATTCGTACCAAGAAAGGTCCCGTTTTCCATACGGCTGTAATTGCCGGAACGATGGGGGCCAAAAAACGTCAGAGCTGATTCCATTCTGTCATCCCCTGGGGCTCGATTCCTGTAAATTTCAGATCGAAGTCATTGAAGATCGGGTGCAGATTGACTGTACCTGTGCCCTGGAAGCGAAAACGGGCGTAGAAATGGAAGCACTCACCGGAGCCACCATTGCGGCTCTGACGGTGTATGACATGTGTAAGGCTCTTTCGCACGAGATCGTCATTGAGGAAACCCGTTTGCTGAAAAAAACCGGAGGTAAATCCGATTTTCAGGGAAAATAATACGCACCTATGGCTTTACTTCCCGATACCGAGGTGACGCCACCGCTCTGGGGACTGGTACTGGGTGGCGGACAAAGTACCCGCATGGGTACGGATAAAGCCTGGCTTCAGTACAGTGACCAGCCGCAGTGGAAACGAAGTTATGAACTTCTGCAACGGTACTGCGAATGCGTATACGTATCCGTAAATCCGGAACAGCAACGGCCATCCGTCCAAAATTGTCAGGTTGATTTCTGCCAAAAGGGCCCCATGGGCGGATTACTTACAGCCTTCGGAACCAATTCCTCCGTGGCCTGGTTGATCTTAGCAGTGGATATGCCACTCGTTCAGCACGTTACGCTTGAATCGTTAGTTCAAAATCGTAAGCCCGCAAGCCTGGCAACCGCTTTTTCCGGGGCTGATGCGTTACCGGAACCCCTGGTAACGATTTACGAACCCAGGAGTTTTTCGCTGATTCGCTTATTATTTGAAAAAAATCATTTAAGCTTGCGGAAATTTTTAACAACTTCCGACGTTACACTTCTGTGTCCCCCGCAGCCCTCAGAGTTAATTAGCGTTGATACCCCCGAAGCCTACCGGTATTGGAAAGAGCAGCTGGCGTCTTCGTCGTGCTAAGGCTTACAATCCCGTTCAGTTCGAATGGAACCGTTTCAGGAATTTTTAAATAAAGTACTTCCAGGTAATCACTGGTTCAATTTTTTTGGTTTTATTGGTACTCTGCTAGTCGGTACCTTCCTGCGTCGCCCCATTGGACGATTACTCAGCCAGGTACTTTTCGCCGTCGTTCGCAAGGTCTCCCGGGAAAACGAAGTAAGTGTACAGGAGTTTGTCGCACTATTACGCCGTCCGCTGGAATACGTTTTTTTACTGGTCATGGTGTATTTTGCTTTCGACCTGATCCGTATTCCCATCCACTGGGGTTTAGCTCACAAAACCGAGTTTGGCATTCGACTCATCCTTTACCGGATTTATAAAAGTTTGCTTATCCTGGCCCTGACGTGGGCTGTGATTCGTTTCGTTAAGTTTCTGGCTGTCGTATTCAAACGAAGGGCCGAACGGACCGAAACCAGAGTAGACGATCAGTTAGTACCTTTTCTGAAGGACATTCTGATTGTGCTGGTGGTGGTAATTTCCGGATTAATCATCACAGGCAAGATTTTTAATATTGATGTTGCGACACTGATTGCAGGGTTGGGTATTGGAGGTATCGCGGTCGCTCTGGCTGCCCGCGAAACGCTCGAAAACCTGATCGCTTCCTTTACCATCTTTGCCGATGGATCCTTTGTCGTTGGCGATTCCATTCAGATTAGCCAGACGATGGGCGACGTCGAAAAAATCGGGTTTCGCAGTACACGTATACGCACGGTAGACGGGAGTATGATGACCGTTCCCAATCGCTTGATTGTTTCTCAAATGTTGGAAAACCAGAGTCAGCGGGAGTTCAGACGAGCGAAGTACACCATTCGTCTGGATTTAAAAACGTCTGCGGCGACTTTAAAGCAAGTGATTGATCAGATTCAGGACGCTATTGATGCCCATGAATTTACCAAAAGCAAGCCCGGAAGCGTTCGTTTCGATACCTTCGGCGATCAGTCATTTGACGTATTGATCATTTATCACGTAGAAACCAGCGATTTCCGGACGTTTAATCGCGTGAAGGAAGAGCTGAATTTTAAAATTATGCAGATTGTCGAAGCAAACGACGTTCGCTTTGCCAGTCCAATCAGCACCGTAAATCTTAAAAATGATTTTCAAACCCAGTCCGTCAGTGATAATTCGCTGTCCTAAAAAAGTTTACATAGAGATATTGACAAATTGCTGAAGAACATTTTACCTTTGCAATTCATTCACCCCAGCGACGCATCCCAGAAGCCGGTACCATCCTCTTCCCCGACAGTAGTAGCTTTTACCCTCCTGTGAATGAATTCTAAAGAACTCAACGCATTTATCAATTTCGCCTGACTATCCTGTTTCATTCTATTCCGGCACGGCCGTGATTGATACGTAATTTTCATGTATACATCAGAAGAGCTGAGTTTGCGGCTGCTGTCCGAATTGAGAGCAATCGCAAGGGAGTTGAGTATATCCAATCCAACCCAACTGTCCAAATCCGAACTCATTACCAAAATTTTAGAGCGGCAGGCTTCCCAAGAGAAGCCGGCCAGTCCTACCCCTATGCCAGCAGCATCCGATAAACCACGGGCTCGTCGTACACGAAAAACGGCCCAAGAGCCCGCTGCACCTTCCGTTTCCGAAACGGAATCTTCAAGTTCAGAAGTTCAGGAAGAAGTTCAAGAAAGCCCTGCTGCAGCGACTCCCGCGTCTCAGCCCGAGCCTGCTTCGGTTGAAGCATCTACTACTGCCCAGAATGAAGCCGAAAACCGCCATAAACGGGCACGTATCCGGCGGGGCAGTGTTTCTGAAGAGGTACCCGTTGCTATTCCTGTTTCGGCTGCTCCAGTAGCTCCGGAAAACGAAGAGCAGGACGCTAGTTTTGAACCCGTAGATGAAATGGAAATCCCCGCCGAATTGGCGAATGATTTCTCATTGGATGAAGCGTATCAGTCCACGATGGAAGTGATGCCTTCGGAAAGTGAATCGGCCCCGGCAGTTAATCCGGTAAGCCCTGACCCGAATCGTCCCAATACCCGTGAGCCCCGTGAAGGTCGTACTGACGAAAGTGGTCAGCCTTTGCAGCCTAACCCGCGTTCGCAGCAATTGCAGCAGCAGGTGAAGCGAAACTATAACCAGCACATTCGGGAGTTTGATGGCCTGATTGAAAACGAAGGCGTACTCGAAATCATGTCCGATGGTGGATACGGTTTCCTGCGGTCGGCGGATTACAATTACCTGGCTTCCCCCGATGATATTTACGTGTCTCCTTCCCAAATCAAGCTGTTCGGCCTGAAAACGGGGGATACCGTACGTGGAGCCATCCGTCCGCCGAAAGAAGGAGAAAAGTATTTTGCCCTGTTACGGGTTGAGTCCGTAAACGGAAAAACGACGGAGGAAATTCGGGATCGGATTCCATTCGAATACCTGACGCCGCTGTTCCCGACGGAAAAACTGAACCTATTTACTTCGGGCCGCGAAAATTCTACCCGTATTCTCGATTTGTTCGCTCCGATTGGAAAAGGACAACGGGGGATGATCGTTGCTCAGCCTAAAACGGGTAAAACGGTATTATTGAAAGAAATTGCCAACGCCATTGCCCGTAACCACCCGGAAGTGTTCCTGATCATTCTGCTGATTGACGAACGTCCCGAGGAGGTAACTGATATGCAGCGTAGTGTGAAGGCGGAAGTGATTTCTTCTACCTTCGACGAACAGGCGGACCGTCACGTAAAAGTATCCAGCATGGTCCTGGAAAAAGCCAAGCGAATGGTCGAATGCGGTCACGATGTCGTAATTCTGCTGGATTCCATTACGCGTCTGGCCCGTGCGTATAACACCGTGGTACCCTCTTCCGGTAAGATTCTCTCGGGTGGGGTAGATGCCAACGCCTTACACAAACCCAAACGCTTCTTCGGAGCGGCCCGTAACGTGGAAAACGGTGGTTCGCTGACGATCATCGCTACGGCCCTGATCGAAACCGGAAGCCGGATGGATGAGGTAATCTTTGAAGAATTCAAAGGTACGGGTAACATGGAACTCCAGCTGGACCGGAAACTGTCCAACCGTCGGATGTTCCCTGCCATCGACGTACCAGCTTCGGGTACACGTCGCGAAGACCTGCTCATGGATCCCGAAACGCTCAAGCGTGTCTGGATTTTGCGGAAGTATATGTCCGACATGAACTCGGTGGAATCGATGGAGTTCCTGCTCGAAAAAATGAGAGGTACCCGTTCGAACGAAGAGTTCCTGTTGTCAATGAATCGCTAAGATTTGACCTTACGATAAGCGTATATGAAAAGCCTCGCCTACGGGTGAGGCTTTTTTTATAACTTTTTCCGTTAAATACGGTTGCTTTTTAAGTGATTCTGCCAAATGCCTGGATAAAGCGAGGCAGGATTGGAATCGAAAGTAAATTTGCATTTATCATTCAATTCTTGTTGCTTTCGATTAGGCTTCTGTCTTTTTTCGCTGCTCCGAATCGTGAATGACTCCCACATCCTGAAGCTTAGTCTAAGAAAACAAGTTTATGTTTATCGGTACATTTATTAGCTAACCTTCTGTATGTCAATCGCCAAAACCCTGACATGGCTGGTACTCATCGGCTGGATAGCCGGAGGGACCTACTGGCACGTCTGTCAGATTAAACAATTGTGTGATGGAAACCCCAAACCCCTTACGAAAACGGAATCGTCGGAAGCCTTCATCAGTCCTGCCCTGGATATTCAGGACGGCTCTCATTTCCACGTTACTTCCGAAAACAACCTGAGTTTTGGCCGGTCAAACGGACGAGTCGTGACTGGAGCCGTCGAGCCTCAATTACAGGCACTGGCGGGTTACTTAAAGGAGAATTCTAAGAAAACGCTGACCGTTACGGGCTTTTATTCATCCATTGAGGAAAACAATACTTCGTTTCCTACGCTGGGACAAGCCCGGGCGGATGCCATCCGTCAGTACTTCGTGAAGGCTGGGGTCTCACCAAATCAGTTGCGGATCGATGCTAAACAACTGGATATGGCCTTTAGTCCAGCTGACTCCATTTACGGAGCTGGGTTTGCATTTGCGGGTACTAACGAACTTCCTAATACAGTTGCTGAAACCAGCGTAGCCGAGCCGGCAGTATCTGAACCCGCCGTTGTTGAATCGACTGAACCTGCTCCCGTATTACGAGCACCGAAGGGACAAAACGAAGAAGAGCTGGCCGCTGCTGCGACGTACGATGGGATTTTCAAACCCATGGATTTGTATTTCCCGCTTAGTAGTAACCAGTTTATTCGGACAAAAGACAACGATAAATTTTTTGAGGAAGCGAAGAAATACCTCAGACAACATCCAAATAAACGCTTGACGCTGATTGGTCATACCGACAGCGAAGGGCCCGACGATCATAACCTGCGTTTATCAAAAAGTAGGGCGGAAGCGGTAAAGAAACAATTCATCCGGAAAGGCATGAAAAGCGAACAGCTGGTAACCGATGGAAAGGGCGAAACGCAACCCATTGCCGATAATGCCCTGCCTGCGGGCAGAAAAGCCAACCGTCGGGTTACGATCGTTGTTCAGGAACAAAAAAGGTAAGCACTAGCCATTTTGGCAGGTCGACTTATCCTTCAAATCACTGCAATTATGTATGAACATTTTAATCCCTTACAACTGGAAAGTGCGTGGCTTCAACACTTGCTTTTTCTGCTGGGGGCGGGTATCCTGGGGTACCTGATTGGATTTCTGAAAAGTAAGAATACACTCCATCATCTCGAAGCGGAAATTCGCCAGATTGAGTTTGACCTGGATCAGTGTCATAAAGGGCTGTACGTACCCAAGCCAACGGTTCGAACCGCCGGCCCGCTGCCCGAACCCATTGTGGCTCCCCCCGCGGAAGAAGCCGTACAACCATTTGCTGTCGTACCGCACGAAGAAGATGACCTCAAAAAAATTGAAGGAATCGGCCCGAAGATTGAAAAGCTCCTGCACGAGGCCGGCATCAAAACGTTTGCTCAGCTAGCCGTAGCCGAACCCTCGCATGTAATGTCCATTCTGCGGGCGGCGGGTTCCCGGTTTCAGATTCAGGATCCCAATACCTGGCCCCGTCAGGCTCGCCTGGCTCAGGAAGGCAAGTGGGATGAACTTCGGGCCTGGCAACAGGAATTGCAAAAGGGGAAAGAATAAAGAGAGCTTCATCCTTCGACATCAACTATGTTACTCCTACAATCATTAAGTCAGAATATTCCCATTGCCGTACTCGAAGCGGTCGCGTTTATGAGTTTGGTGGCTGGTTTGGGCTGGTTACTGGGCCGCCGGGCCTTGCACGGCAAGATCGACACGATGCAAATGCAAATCGCTACCAAACGGGTAGAATTGGAGCACTGTCGCGAGTCAAAGACGAATCCGCCCAAGCCGAAACCACCCGTTCCCATTGTCGTGGAAGAACCGCCGTTGATGGAAATTCCGATGGACATAACGCCGATTGAAGGTATTCCAGGAATTACAACCGGAACCGCCGCTCCGATCTTGTACGAAGAACCGGATGATCTGAAAGTCATTGAAGGCATCGGTCCCAAAATCGAGCAGCTGTTAAATAATGAAGGTATTTCCAGCTTTACGCAGCTGGCCGCCGTTTCGCCCGAGCGAATTAAAGAAATCCTGAATGCCGCCGGTTCCCGATTCCAGATGCATGACCCGACGACCTGGCCTGATCAGGCTCGTCTGGCAACGCAGGGCCGCTGGGTAGAACTGAAAGAATGGCAGGACGAACTGCGAAAAGGCAGGTAAACGGTCCGGATTTTTAGTACACTGGCAAACGGATCCTACGAACTTTCGTTCGAAGCACCTAACGAATCACTACACATTTTCTATTCTATGATGACTGAAAGTAGCAAAACCTTTCTCTATCAATACCTGAATAACCCTTCTCCAACGGGCTTTGAAGCCGCCGGACAACGGATTTGGCTGGATTATCTTAAACCCTATATTGACGACTACATCGTCGATACGTATGGCACCGTAGTAGGGATCATTAACCCCGGCCAGCCGTACAAGGTGGTCATTGAAGCTCACTCGGATGAAATTTCCTGGTTTGTTAATTACATTTCCGACGACGGCTATATCTACGTTCGTCGGAATGGGGGTTCGGATGCCGTGATTGCTCCGTCCAAGCGTGTTCATATTCACACCAAAAAAGGAATCGTCAAAGGTATCTTCGGCTGGCCTGCCATTCACGTACGTGATCTGGCAAAGGACACTGCTCCCAAGGTAACGGACCTGACGATTGATTGCGGGGCTACCAAAAAAGAATTGGAGGAAAAAGGCGTTCACGTGGGTTGTGTCGTAACCTTCGAAGACGAGCTGACGGAACTCAACGATCGGTACTACGTAGGTCGGGCGTTGGATAACCGGATCGGCGGCTTCATGATTGCTGAAGTAGCCCGTATGCTGAAGGAGAATAACGTTTCCCTACCGTTTACGCTTTATGTAGTCAATGCTGTACAGGAGGAAATTGGTCTTCGGGGGGCTGAGATGATTGCCCGGCGTCTGAAAGCGGACGTGGCGATCTGTACCGACGTTACCCACGATACTACGTCACCCCGGTACGACAAGAAAGAACAGGGAGATTTGAAATGCGGAGGTGGTCCTGTGTTGTGCTACGGTCCGGCCGTACAGAATAATCTGCTGGATTTTCTGATCGGAGTAGCCGAAGAAAAGCAGATTGCGTTTCAGCGGCAGGCTGTCAGTCGTTCAACGGGAACCGACACAGATTCGTTTGCCTACGCCGCCGAAGGAACGGCTTCCGCCCTGATCTCTCTGCCCCTCAAATACATGCACACGACGGTAGAAACCGTGCACAAGCAGGACGTGGAGGAAGTCATTCGCCTGATGTACGAAACGCTTCTGAAACTGGAAGCCGGACAGGATTTTCGTTATCTGACTTAAGCGTAAAGAATAAAAAAATCGCTATTCCTATACCATCGAAAGAGTCGTAAGCCCAGGCCTGCGACTCTTTTCAATTGTAGGTACTTGGAGATTTTAAAATTGCAACCGGATGAACTTTGACGAAGGAATCCGAATTGTAGAATAGATTCCCCCTTCTATCTGTTTCTCCCATGAAAAAAGATTAGTAAATCGCTTTGTCAGTTACTTCATTCGAGGCTTACTGTTAATTGCTCCGTTATTCTTCACTGGCTATATTCTGTATCAATCCTTTTTATACCTCGACGGCCTGGTTCCAGTGGGAATCGGTACGGGTGAAAATCAGGTTCGACTTTGGGGAATGGGAATGCTCATCGTGCTGGCGATCGTCTTTCTTGTAGGTTTTCTG
Source organism: Siphonobacter sp. BAB-5385 (assembly GCF_002261125.1). Lineage (NCBI taxonomy): Bacteria > Pseudomonadati > Bacteroidota > Cytophagia > Cytophagales > Cytophagaceae > Siphonobacter > Siphonobacter sp. BAB-5385. The sequence goes on from NZ_NMPS01000214.1 coordinate 51,322, forward strand.
GGCTCTACGTTTGTCATCATTCCCGTATTTAATCTTTTCGAAGAGTTTATCAATCGTTTACCACTGGTACGAATTATTTATTCTTCCCTGAAAGATTTAACCTCTGCTTTCGTCGGCGATAAGAAAAAGTTTAACCAGCCCGTGCTCGTGAAGATGGATACGAATACGGAATTATACCGGCTGGGATTCTTAACCCAATCTGATCTTTCGGAGTGGGAACTGCCGGGCTCAGTAGCGGTCTATTTCCCGCAATCGTACGCCTTTTCGGGCCATTTATTCATCATGCCCAAAGAAAACGTAAAACCCGTAAAAGCTAACGCAACCGAAGTGATGAAATTTATTGTTTCCGGTGGCGTCTCGATTCATTAATCCTAACCAGCATTTAGGTGTCTGTGGAGCAAGCGAGGGATTGTATACCTTTGTTTGAAACCGCGGGGTAGGAAATACGTTTTGTTGATACCGTACGTTTCCTCCATACCTCCATCCGTAATTGAAACCATGAAACGGCTACTTTTTCTACTTATGTTGCTTGGGGCACCTGCTTTGTACGCCCAGCAACCTCCTTCGCCAACGGGCCGGGTACTAACGTCCCGCCAGACCATAAAATACATTGCCGTGGATTATCCGGGGGGGCGGAAGCGATTTTTTGCGGGCGATGAATTTGTCTTCAAGGCCAAAGGTCAGAGTCGTAAAATCCGTGACAACATTTTCGCAGTAACGGACTCCACGCTTGTCTTCGCCGATTTTAGCGAAATCACCAACCAGCAGGAATACACTGAATATCGACTGGAAGATATTCGGAAGGTGTACTTTATGAAAGGAAGTTCGCTGGCTACGCAGGCGGGGTATCTGCTGCCCGCGGCTGGTGCGTTATACTTCATCATGGATTTCTTTAGTCCGGTCTGGAATAAGGAATTCAAAGGAGCACCCCTGCGGGTAACGCCTTCGACGGCCGTTGTCAGTGGTGGCTTGATTGGGCTGGGTGCCTTGTGTTACAAGTCCACGCACAAAGCCATGAAAATTGGCAATCGACACCGCTTGAAAGTACTGCAGACGTTTTAAAAGACACAGCGAATAGGCGAGGGGCTACTTCCGGAAACCACTGGGAAGTAGCCCTTTATTTATACAGCGGCAACACAGTTTGCCAGAAAACAGGGACAAAACCAGCGAAAAAGAATAATTTTGGCCCTGCAATCACCGATCTATTTTTCTGTACCGTTTTGAAAAAGCTTCTCCTCCATAAGATCACTCAGCCTTTTCAGGCCCAAATTCAGCTACCGGCATCCAAGTCAGAGTCCAATCGTGCTCTAATTCTCAACGCTCTGGCGGGGGGAACAGGATCACTTAGTAACCTGTCAGAAGCTCGCGATACGCAAACCATGCAACGGCTGCTGCAACGCGACGAACCCATAGCCGATGTACTTGACGCGGGTACAACCATGCGTTTTCTGACGGCCTATTATGCAACGGCCAATCGTCAGAAAGTCATGACCGGCACCCCCCGGATGCAGGAACGGCCCATTGGTATTCTGGTAGAAGCCTTGCGTGAACTGGGAGCCCGCATCACGTATCAGAATAAAGAAGGGTATCCACCGCTTCAGCTGGAAGGTTTCTCGTACGCGGGTGCCAAAGACTTGACGATGCGGGGTGACGTGAGTAGTCAGTTTATATCAGCTATTCTGATGATTGCCCCTACTTTGCCGGAAGGGCTGACGCTGCATCTGACCGGACAGCTCGGGTCGATTCCGTACATCGAAATGACGATCCAGCAAATGCGGCAGTTTGGAGCGGATGTCACGGCTGATTGGGAAAACCGACAGATTCAGGTAGCCGCCCAGCCGTATCATTCCAGTGATTACGCCGTGGAATCGGATTGGTCCGCTGCCAGTTACTGGTATAGCCTTGTAGCCCTGGGGCCAGAAGGATCGGAAGCCGAGCTATTGGGGTTAAAAGAAAACTCACTGCAGGGAGACTCGGCCATCATCGCCATCATGGAACAGCTGGGGGTCAAAAGTACTTATACCGGAAGGGGTTTCCTGCTAACTCAGATTCCTGCCCAGCAGTCCTTTAGCTGGGATTTTACTCATTGCCCTGATCTGGCTCAAACTATTGCCGTGATTGCGGCAGTGAAGGGTATTCCGGCCGAATTTACGGGGATCGAAAGCCTTAAAGTGAAGGAAACGGATCGCGTACTGGCCATTCAGCAGGAATTACAGAAGTTCGATGCCAACCTGGTGGAAGAAGAAGCGAATACCCGATACCGAATTGTGACCAACGAACTGACCAGCTGGGATCGGCCGGGGACTTCCATTCATACGTATGAAGACCACCGGATGGCCATGGCTTTTGCCCCATTAGCCATGCGTACAAATCTGGAAATTGATGATGCTTCTGTAGTCGTAAAATCTTATCCCCACTTCTGGGAGGATTTGGGGAAAATCGTTACCATTTTATAACGATTAGTACTCAATTTATAGAAAATAAAATAGGAACTTGCAGCGAATCAATTGATCTGCTGCAAGTTCTTACTGTATTAGTTAGAACGGTCTGATTGTTTAACTATACATCTAATCTACATTTCTCAAGAGTATCCCCTAATTATTAGCTAGTGAAGCTCAATAATTAACTTTTTACGAAAAAACGTATAGTATAAGGTAGATCTACAGTTATAGAAGTGTGATACACGTATGAAATGTTTAAAAAATAAGTAGAAAGTCACTTTTTGAAAGCGGTTTAAATGTGTAAAATCTAAGAAAATTTCTTACTTTAGCCCCTAATTAAACCGCCGTTACATATTTCCTGAAAATTATGCTCTCTGAAACGATCACCCAGCCCTTATTGTCCTACATCCGGCGATATGTCGAGCTGTCTAATGAGGATGTGCAGTCTATTAACGGTGCGTACGAAACACGCACGTTTAAGAAAGGAGACTATTTTATTCACCAAGGAGATCACATCGATGAAGTCGCTTTTATCATCGAAGGTGTGATGCGGGTTTTTCGTACGGATAAAGGCAAAGAAGTTACCTTGTTTTTAAAGGATGAAAATTCGTTTGTAACGAGTGTAACAGGATACTCTGCTCATCGCCTGAGTCCCTACACCGTACAGGCCCTGGAGGATTCTACCTTGCTGGTCATGAACAGTGAACGTCGCAAGGCTCTTTTTGAAGAATCCCTGGCGTATCAACGTTTCTCCATGATGATGCTGGAGCGTACCATCCAGGATATGGAAGGACGTATTGATTCACAGATTGCTGACAATGCGGCCCGCCGTTACCTACGCCTGTTACAGGATCATCCCTCGCTGATTCAACGTGTTCCGCAGTACCATTTAGCCTCCTACCTGGGCGTTACCCCTGAGTCCCTGAGTCGTCTGCGTAAATATCTTTAATTAGAAAAGATTCGCATTTTGATCTTTTTTGATGGAAATTGGGGACATGAAATCTATGGATCATGTCCCCATTTCTATTCGTACTGAATTACTAGCCGGCGTCACCAGTTTTCTGGCCACAGCGTATATCGTGGTAGTAAATCCCTCCGTTTTATCCCTCGCCGGAATGCCCTTCTCGGGTGTATTAACCGCTACCGTGCTGGTTTGCTTCTTCTGTAGCCTGATGATGGGTCTGTATGCCAAAAGCCCTTATGTGGTGGCTCCAGGCATGGGTCTCAACGCGTTTTTTACGTTTACCGTCGTGCAGGGTATGAAAGTTCCCGTACCCACGGCTTTGGGTGCCGTATTCTGGTCGGGCGTCTTCTTCCTGATCATTTCGCTGTTTAACGTACGCGTCTTACTCATTAAAACAATCCCCAAGTCCTTGCGATACGGTATCGCGGCGGGCATTGGACTGTTCATTACCCTGATTGGATTCGGTAATGCGAAATTTGTGATTGCTAATCCGGCAACGATGATTAGCATCGGACCACTGACGCCCGCCGTCTGTACCTTTCTGATAGGTCTGTTTCTGACCGCGGTTCTTATTCAGAAGAAAGTACACGGAGCCCTGCTCTGGGGAATCGTACTGACCACATTACTTGCTTTGTTACCCGGTCGGCTGGATGACAGTCCGCGACTGGTCAACTGGCAGGGAGTAGTAGCCGCCCCGGATTTTAGCCTGCTGCTTCAGCTTGATCTGAAAGGTTCCCTGAGCTGGTCGCTGGCACCCGTCATCTTTGCCTTTGTATTTACCGATCTGTTCGACAGCCTGAGCACCTTTGTAGGCCTGGCGGAAGCCACGGGCCGGCTGGATGCCGACGGAGAGCCGCTGATGCTGAAAGAATCTTTACTCACTGATGCGGTATCGACTACGCTGGCGGGTCTGGTCGGTACGAGTCCCGGTACGGCTTATGTCGAGTCTGCGGTTGGTATTGAAGCCGGAGGACGTACCGGATTGACCGCCATTACGGCAGCGTTCTGTTTTCTGCCCTGTCTGTTTTTATCGCCCTTGTTGAGCATGGTACCTTCCGTGGCTACGGCCCCCTCGCTGGTGCTGGTGGGGGTGCTTATGATGAAAACGGTTACCCGAATTCCTTGGGACGAGTGGGAGGAAGCGGTACCCGCTTTTCTGGCCATGGTACTCATTCCCTTTAGCTATAGCATTACGCAAGGAATCATTTGGGGCTTTTTAAGTTATGCGGTGCTAAAAGCAGCCAGTGGTAAGTTTCGTGAATTACCTTTGGCGTTTTGGTGCATCATTGCTCTGTGCGTGGTCGCCTTGATCGTAGAATAAGCTCCTTACTTCATGAAAATTTGTACACTCGTACTCGTAGGTTTGCTCGGAATCTGTTTTAATCTTTCTGCTCAGCTTACCTATTCCACTACGCCGGACGCTCAAACCAGATTCCCCCGAAAAAGTAGTAATCTGACGGCGATTATGGGTGCTTTCGCTGATGAAGTAGAAGTGCTTAAAAAAGAAATAAAAGGTCGTCGTGAACAACACATCGAAGGATTGACGTTCTACACGGGTAGTTTGGAAGGTCGGAAAATTGTATTGGTGCAGGGTGGGATCGGAAAGGTAAACGCTGCGTTGACCACGACGTTACTGTTGGAACATTTCCGGCCCCGCGAAGTGATTTTCACGGGAATCGCCGGCGGCCTGAATCCAAAATATCAGCCCGGAGATATCGTAATGGCCACCAAAGTGGCCTACCACGATTACGGTCGCGTACTGAAAGAGGGAATGATCGTTCGACCCACGCGTAATCCGTATAATTTTCAGGAAAACCCGCTGTATTTCCCGGCTGACTCATCGTTGTTACTCGTAGCAGGGGTCGTAATTCCGAAAGTAAAGCTGGAAAAAGTGGGGACTTACCAACCGACCATTTACAGCGGTACCGTCGTAACGGGGGACGTTTTTATGGCCTCTGATTCCGCCAGTCTACACATCCGTCGGACCATGCAGACCGATGCCATCGAGATGGAAGGGGCGGCCGTCAGTCAGATTTGCTGGCAGCAACGCGTACCCTTTCTGATCATTCGCAGTCTTTCGGATAATGCCAACCATTCGGCTTCAGTAGACATGCATACCTACGGACCGATTGCGGCCCGAAACTCGGCGGCTTTGGTAAAAGCCTTGCTCGAACGCCTGAAGTGATCCCTCAATCTTTTTCCATTCTGACCTTCAACTGATATTTTTGTACCGAAAAAATAAGTCACGCTGGCCGTGATTGTACGTGTGAATGATTGATCATCGATTACTTAATGCCTTCGTTCGGGATATTTTTCTAGCCATGGGTTGCCCCGAATCCGAAGCTACGCTGGCGGCTAACGTACTGGTTTCTGCCGACCTACGCGGCATTGATTCCCACGGCGTGGCCCGGTTGTCCGGTTACGTCCGGCTGATGGATCACGGTCGTCTGAATCCGAAACCCCAGATGCGGATCGTCCATGAAACGCCTTCTACGGCTGTTCTGGATGGCGACGCGGGCCTAGGACTCGTTGTAGCTCCCAGAGCGATGGAAATTGCGATGGAAAAAGCCGACAAGGTAGGGACGGGCTGGGTCGCGGTACGCAATTCCAATCACTTCGGTATTGCCGGTTATCATGCCTCCATGGCCCTGGAACGGGACATGATCGGCTGGTCCATGACGCACGCCGGGCCGCTGGTTACGCCGACCTTTTCGAAAGAACGCCTTCTCGGAACGAACCCCATCTGTGTAGCCATGCCCGCCAAGGAAGAACCTCCCTTTTTGCTGGATATGGCCACTACAACGGCCGCTTACGGCAAACTGGAAATTCTCCAGCGGAAAAATCTGGATACGCCCACCGGTTGGGTACAGGACGCCGAAGGTCAGCCCACTACCGATGCCAATGCCGTACGGAAGGGCGGAGCCCTGCTACCGCTGGGGGGTGATCGGGAACACGGCAGTCATAAAGGCTACGGACTGGGGGCGATGGTCGATTTATTTTCGGGCGTCCTTTCCGGAGCCAACTACGGACCCTGGGTGCCTCCCTTTGCTACGGCTGGGTTCATGGCTGCGGAAGAAGGCGTAGGTATTGGGACGGGGCATTTCTTGGGGGCCATGCGGGTGGATGCGTTCCGACCAGCGGATGAATTTAAAACCCATTTGGACCAATGGATTCGTAGATTCCGCTCGGCGGAAGGACTGAACGGGGAAAGTGTACGCATCCCAGGCGATCCGGAGCGGGAAATGGAAGCCATTCGTCGGACGGAAGGAATTCCGGTACTAACTCCTGTAATCGCTGATTTAAAAAGCCTGGGCGAACGTTTTGGCGTAGCCTTTCCCGGCGAAATGAATAATTCTCCTAGCGTGTAACCTATTTCGACCCATGGTTCGTAATAAATTCTTCAAATACTTTATCATCATCGTATCCATTCTGGCTCCGATTGTTTCCTTTTACCTCTGGCAAATTTTTTACACGGCCAATCTGAATACGGAGAAAGACCGGGATTTCTATTTGTTAATTCCCAGTAAATCAGCTCGTTTCGAAACGGTTATTGATTCGTTGAAAGCCAATAAAATGGTAAACAACGAAATGTATTTCCGCTTTCTGTCAAAGGTTCTCAAGTACCCCGATCACGTGAAGCCGGGTCGGTACCGAATCAAACCGAGTGCGGGCAATTACGAGGTGATTAAAGCCTTACGTTCGGGCAATCAGACGGCCGTAAAACTTACTTTTAATAACGTCCGTTTGAAGCAGGATCTGGTTGAGAAAATTGGAACCAGGTTCGAGTTTGACTCCACCGAATTCAAACGCATGCTGAATGATCCTGAGGTTTGCCGGTTTTATGGCTTTACTCCCGAAACCATTCTCTGCATGTTTTTGCCTAATACCTACGAGGTGTATTGGAATACAACACCGCAGAAACTGATGGGTCGGATGAAGTCGGAGTACGACAAATTCTGGACGGATGATCGCAAAGCCAAAGCCAAGGCGGTGGGTTTATCTCCCGTAGAGGTGATTACGCTGGCGAGTATCGTAGAGGCAGAAACGAAAAAGAAGGATGAAAAACCACGGGTCGCGGGTGTGTATCTGAACCGTCTGGCGATATCGGAGCCCTTGCGGGCGGACCCGACCGTTATCTACGCCATCGGTGATTTTGGTATCAAACGTCTGTTACACAATCAATTGCTGTACAAATCTCCGTACAATACCTACATCAACACGGGTTTGCCGCCGGGGCCGATCAACCTGCCTGAACCGTCGTCGATCGATGCCGTACTGAACCGGGAAAAGCACGATTACCTGTATTTCTGTGCGAGTCCGAAACTGAATGGCTACCACATTTTTGCGGTTACCTACGAAGATCACCTACGCAACGCCAAACTCTACCAGGAAGCGTTAAATCAGCTAGGAATCAAAAAATAAACCAAGTATCCTGCGGGCGGATGATTCGTCGATGAATCATCGCCCGCATTTAATTTTATCCAGTGAATGGCTTTTCAACATGAGCACACGTACCGGGTCTGTTACGCCGATACGGATCAGATGGGATATATGTACTACGGCAATTACGCCCGGCTTTATGAAATTGGCCGCGTGGAAGCGTTGCGTAGTTTAGGTTTTGCCTATAAGGTTCTGGAAGAGTCGGGTGTGATGATGCCCGTTTATGAAATGAAAACGCGGTATTTAAAACCGGCCCGTTATGACGAACTGCTTACCATTCGGACGCGTATTGAGCAACGGCCCGGGGCCCGCATCATCTTTCACTTCGAGTTGCTCAATGAATCAGATGTGCTATTGAATACCGGTGAGGTAACGCTGGTTTTTATCAACCGGGAAACGAATCGGCCCATCATGGCTCCCGTCGACTTTTTGGATAAATTGCAGCCTTACTTTAAAGAAGAGTAGGTAAACTAAAGCGTAGTCAATTTCCTAGCCCACTCCAGAAGTTGTATCAAGAAGCATCAATGGCGAAATTTTCCCGTAAACATAAGCCCCTGCAACGCGTACAGACCTTCTTAAGAAATGTACGCATTCGGCGAAGAAGTTTTTCTTTGTATCACCTGCTTCGGGTACTGTTTGCCAATGTCCTGCAGTTTGACATTGACCAGCGGGCGACGGCGGTTGCCTACAGTTTTACCCTGGCTCTTTTTCCGGCGGTAATTTTCCTCTTTACCCTGATTCCTTATATTCCAATTGCGGGGCTGGATGATCAGATTATGGCCTTTCTGTCGGAGGCAATGCCTCGGGGAATCTATAAAGAAGTACTGCCTACCATTGAAGACATTGTGAGCCGAAAACGAAGCGGCGTATTGTCGTTCGGTTTTCTGTTTGCCCTGTTTTCGGCAACCAATGGCATGATTGCCCTCATGCGGGCCTTCAATATCACCCAGCGTACGCAGGACGATCGCGGCTTTATCAAAACCCGACTGATCTCCATCTTATTGACGGTGCTCCTGGCAGTGGTACTACTGGTGGCCGTGGGTGTACTCATTATCGGACGAATTGCGGTAGATATTTTAGTCGAGCGTCGTTTGATCAATGTCGATTCTACATATTCGTTTGTTGAGGGCATTAGTTACCTGACTGTTTTCGTCGTTTTGTTTATGGCCGTTTCCATCATATACTACATTGCTCCGGCTTTACATAAACGCTGGCGATTCTTCAATGCGGGTTCGGTCACCGCCTCCCTGTTGATCATTCTGATTACGCAGGGATTTTCCTACTATCTTTCGAATTTTGCCAGCTATAACCGATTGTACGGAGCGGTGGGTACGCTGGTGGCTTTAATGATCTGGCTGTATCTGGTGGCTCTGGTACTGATTTTGGGCTTTGAGGTCAATCAGAGCCTGGACGATGCCTCCAAGCAGGAAGAAACTGAATAACTGTACTTCAAATGGGTAGGAAGCAGCCCCTGGTTTCAATTATCTGTCTGTGTTATAACCACGAACGTTTTGTAGCGGAATGCCTGCAATCCGTGTTTAGGCAAACATACCCGGCCCTTGAGTTAATCGTTGTCGATGATTTCAGTAAAGACCGTAGCGTATCCATAATAGAAGGGGTGTTACGGCCGCAGGATCAGTTCATTCAAAACTGCGATAACCGGGGCGTATGCCGGAGTTTCAACCAGGGATTAGCCCTGGCAAAAGGCAAATACATAGTGGATCTGGCGGCGGATGATGTACTTTTTCCCGATACGATTGCCAAGCAGGTAGCTTATTTTGAAACGCTTTCCGAAGAATATGGGGCCATTTTCGGTGATGCTGTACTGATTAACGAAACGGGCAAAAAGCTGGGAACCTGGTATAAGCGTACGGCTCAGGGAAAGCGTTTGCAGCACGTTCCTTGCGGAGATGTGTTTGCAGCAGTGCTGGCTGGCACGCCCATTTTGACAGTAACGGCCATGACCCGCCGGTCGGTGTACGAGGCTCTGGACGGTTACGATGAAAGTCTGCTTTACGAAGATTTTGACTTCCTGGTCCGAGCGTCCCGCCGCTGGAAATATGGTTTCAAGGATGAATGCTGGGTAGGGTATCGGCAGGTGAAAGGTTCGCATTCGAAGCAGCAGCAACTTCGGCGTACGCAGCAGATGGAGTCCACCTGGAAGGTATGCGAAAAAGCCGCTGTTCTGGTCCAAACGCCAGAGGAAATTACGGCTCTGCTCATTCGGTTGCGAAATGGCCTTCGGCAATGTTTTTTCCTGGAACACTATGCACTGGGAGCTCAGTACGCGGCCTTATACCGACGATTCAAACCGTTGCCTTCGTCCCTGCAAGCAATTGCGTGGGCGTGTCAGTTAAAAATTCCGTTTTATCAGGTGTACCGAACCTATCAAAAACTGCGACGATAAGCACGGTAACCTTTTATCCCGAATCCATATGCCTGCTGAATTTCTGTCTATTCATCCCATCAATCCCGAGCCCCGTAAAATTGCCCGGGTACTGGAAGTGCTCCGTCAGGGCGGAATCGTTATTTACCCAACCGATACCGTATATGGTATGGGTGGCGATATTCACAACGCCCGGACCATCGAACGGATCGCTCAGGTGAAAGGAATTAAACCCGATAAGAGTGATTTTTCTATCATCTGTAATGATTTGAGTCACATTTCTGACTATGCCAAGGTTTCGGATGTTGCCTTCAAAACGATGAAGAAAATACTGCCGGGCCCGTACACCTTCGTACTCACGGCCAATACGCAGTTGCCCCGAACCTTGAATCCCCGAAAGAAAACAATTGGTATCCGGATTCCTGATCATGCCATTACCCGGGAAATCGTTAGTCAGCTGGGGCATCCCATTGTGACGACTTCCATTAAATCTGATGATGATTTTATGGAATACCCAACCGATCCCGAAGAAATTTTTCACCAGTTTCAGCACAAGGTTGATCTGGTCATTGATGGGGGTCCGGGTGGACTGATTCCCTCTACGATTGTGGATGCGACGGACAATGATTTTGAAGTGATCCGTCAGGGTTTAGGGGAGTGGGAATAAAACCTTCTACCTATAAAAAGGGGACTGATTCAAATCAGTCCCTTTTTATATAAAGCTAAGCCAGTACCATTTCGTCTTCGGTCGGGTGCGTTTCGCGTTTGTGTTTCCAGCGTTTGTGCGACCAGAGCCAAAGTTCAGGCTGTTCCCGTAACATAGTTTCCAGCCAGCGAACGTAATGTTCCGTCAGCAGACCCGACTCAATATCCTGATAGGAGGGTTCGGCAATCAGTTCAAGGTGAAAGCTGTAATGGCCTCGCTTGATTTTTCTGATTTTGCCAAAGACCAATGGAGTGTTGAACTTACGGGCTAATTTCTCGGTACCCGTAAAAAAATCAGTTTCCTGATGAAAGAAGGTGGACCAGTACGCCGAATCCGGATGGTGCGGAGCCTGATCCGCCAGGGTACCAATGACACGGGGTTCGTTTCTCCGCGTAATCATATCCCGCAAAATCGTATGCATCGAGACGGGCTTGATGCCAAAGCGGGAACGAATGGCCAGCATGAAACGCTCAAAAAAGGAATTGGAGAGCGGCTTGTAGATCACATCTGCCGGAATTCCATCGTTGGCAATACTCAGGGAAATCCACTCCCAGTTCATCTGATGCCCCAGCATCACAAACACCGTTTTTTCTGATGGATGAGACTGTGCAGAACCTCGGAATTTTCTAATTTCATCCGACGGGCAATAGACTCCCGTGAGATAGTCAGCGATTTCACCGTTTCTACCATCAGATCGCAGAAGTTACGAAAGAACTTTTTAGCGATTGCCTGCCGCTCAGCCTCTGATTTCTCGGGGAATGCTGCTGCTAAATTTCCTAATACTACTTGTTTACGATAGCCGAAAACGTAGTAAATCAGTACAAATAAAAAATCAGAAAACCAATACAGTACGGTGAGGGGTAATCGGGATATGACTTGGAAAAATACCATTTATGCAATCAATAGATTCAAAAAGATACATGTAGTAACTATCTAACTACAAAAATTAAAAAATAATTTGATACTTGACATCTTTTTCGTTTCTTTAAAAAAGTGATCCTTAAGTACAAATGTCAGAAAGTAAGCGTTTAGTTATAGAATTACAGTATTTGCCAGGTCTGGAATTTTGGACGTGTGGAGCATCCTTTGACACGATCCTGCTTGAAAGCCATGAACATTTTCAGAAACAGACCTTTCGGAATCGCTGTCAAATTCTAACCAGTCAGGGAATCGACACCTTGGTAGTTCCGATACTCGAAGGGAGAAGCCAGCAGAAGACGTTCATTCGGGATATTCGGATTGATTACCGGCAACCCTGGGTGAAACGACACTGGGGAGCTATTGAGTCAGCGTATCGGAAAACGCCTTTCTTTGAATACTTCGAAGAACGCTTCAAACGGATATATGATCGCAAACCTGACTTTTTGTTCGATCTGAATCTGGAAATGCTGACAGTTTGTCGGGAACTGTTACGATTGAAAACCAATTTTGACTACACCAGCCAGTATGAGAAAGGGTACGAAAAGGAAGTTTTTGATGCTAGAGGCCTGATTACGCCTAAAATAAGTTATCAGGAGCGACCGTTTTATAAACCGATACCCTACCGGCAAAATTTTGGGGAACAGTTTTTTCCCAATTTAAGTATTCTCGATTTATTATTCTGTCAGGGAAACGAAGCCTTAAGCATTCTTAACGCTTCAGCCCACTATACAACCGCTGATTCTTCACTGGACGTGTAATTCCCGACAATTTTAGTAGAGATTCTGATCCTAAATTGAACAATAGCTGTTCTTCCGGCGTTAGCTGGTTAATAGAAGCACGCTAAACCTTAAGTATGGAAGCAAAATTTTCAAACCGCGTGAAGGAAGTCATCTCCCTGAGTAGAGAGGAAGCTCTGCGACTTGGACATGATTACATCGGGACAGAGCATTTGCTTTTGGGTATGATCCGTGAAGGCGAAGGCGTAGCCGTGGCCCTGTTGAAAAAATTAAGTATCAACCTCGATGAGTTACGCATGACTATCGAGCAAGCTACGAAGGGTACGGCGACGCATAGCGTTCGGAACATGGCCAATATTCCTTTGACTCGTCAGTCCGAGAAAGTTCTTAAAATGACCCATTTGGAGGCGAAAGTCTTCAAAACCCAGTTGATTGGCACTGAACACGTACTGTTGGCTATCCTTCGGGATGAGGACAACATTGCGACTCAGATTCTCCATAAGTTTAACGTCAACTACGAAATCGTTAAGGAAATGCTGGAATATCAATCGAACCCGAATATCAATGCCGGCCCGGATACGGACGACAATGATGAAGACAGCCGCATGTTCGGTTCCAGCCCTCGTAGTGAGTCCGGTAAGCCGGGTGCAGAAAAATCCCGTACACCTGTACTGGATAATTTCGGCCGTGATCTTACCAAGCTGGCCGAATTAGGCAAACTTGATCCCATCGTGGGTCGTGAGAAAGAAATTGAGCGGGTCGCTCAGATTCTTTCCCGTCGTAAGAAGAACAACCCGATTCTGATCGGTGAGCCCGGCGTTGGTAAAACAGCCATCGCTGAAGGGCTGGCCCTCCGGATTGTTCAGAAGAAAGTGAGCCGTGTCCTGTTTGGCAAACGTGTCGTAACGCTGGATCTGGCTTCGCTGGTGGCTGGTACCAAATACCGCGGTCAGTTCGAAGAGCGGATGAAGGCCGTGATGAACGAGCTGGAAAAATCGCCCGAGGTGATTCTCTTCATTGATGAGATTCACACGATCGTGGGAGCCGGTGGAGCTTCAGGCTCGCTGGACGCCTCGAACATGTTCAAACCCGCACTGGCTCGCGGTGATATTCAATGCATTGGTGCTACTACGCTGGACGAGTATCGTCAATACATCGAGAAAGATGGTGCCTTGGCCCGTCGGTTCCAGATGGTGATGGTAGATGCCACCAGCATTGAAGAAACGGTTGAGATTCTGAATAACATTAAAGATAAATACGAAGATCACCACCACGTAAATTACACACCGGAAGCTCTGGAAGCCGCTGTGAAATTGTCAGAACGTTATATCTCTGACCGTTTCCTGCCTGACAAAGCCATTGACGTACTGGACGAAGTAGGTGCTCGCGTACACATCAATAATATCTCGGTACCCGAAGACATTATTCAACTGGAAGAAGCCGTTGAAGAAGTCAAAAAGCAGAAAAATCAGGTCGTAAAATCGCAGAAATACGAGGAAGCGGCTCAACTGCGGGATCGGGAGAAGAAATTACTCGAACAACTCGACCGGGCGAAACAACGCTGGGAAGAAGATACCAAAACGCGTCGCTATACGGTTACGGAAGACAATGTAGCCGAAGTAGTAGCAATGATGACGGGCATTCCCGTGCGTAGCGTTTCGACAGATGAAGGTAAAAAACTGCTGACGCTGGCGGAAGACCTGAAAGGTAAAGTAATTGGTCAGGAATCAGCCATTGAAAAACTGGCGAAAGCTATCCAGCGTACGCGGGTAGGTCTGAAAGATCCGAAGAAACCGATTGGTTCTTTCATCTTCCTGGGTCCTACGGGCGTGGGTAAAACAGAGTTAGCGAAAGTGCTGGCTTCCCACCTTTTCGATAAAGATGATTCGCTGGTGCGGATTGACATGTCGGAGTACATGGAGAAATTCAGCGTAAGCCGTCTGGTCGGAGCTCCTCCGGGATACGTGGGTTACGAAGAAGGCGGTCAGCTGACGGAGAAAATTCGTCGCAAACCCTATTCCGTTGTACTGCTGGATGAGATCGAAAAAGCTCACCCGGATGTATTCAACATTCTGCTTCAGGTACTGGATGACGGTATTCTGACGGATGGATTGGGTCGTCGGGTTGACTTCCGGAATACAATCATTATCATGACTTCGAACATCGGAGCACGTGATCTGAAAGACTTCGGTACGGGTATCGGTTTCGCCACTAAAACGCGGGTAGAAGGTCAGGATGAAGCCGTAAAAAGCACCATTCAGAATGCCTTGCGTAAAGCGTTCTCACCGGAGTTTCTGAACCGTCTGGATGATGTGATTGTGTTTAACTCACTCGAACGCGAACACCTGCACCGGATCATCGAACTGATGTTAGGCAAACTCTTCGCTCGTATTACCACGTTGGGATACCGCGTTGAGCTGACGGAAGCTGCTAAAGACTTTCTGGCCAAGAAAGGTTACGATCCGCAGTACGGTGCTCGTCCGCTGAACCGGGCCATCCAGCGTTATCTGGAAGATCCCGTAGCGGAGGAAATCCTGAAAGGTGATTTAGCCGAAGGCGATATTCTACTGGCTGACCACGATGGAACCAGTGAAACATTGACCATCACGGCGAAAAAGCCAGAAACGATTACAGAAGAATAGAAGTATAGGTAGTATACAAAAAGGAGCGGTGAAAGCCGCTCCTTTTTTTTATGAATGAGGGTAGGGAATTCTGAGTTTGGCGAAAAACTCGGCTTCGGGAATTTCCCGTACCTGACCCGGCTGCAAATCACCTAAAGTTAAGTCTTCAATAGCTACCCGGATTAACCGCTGGCAATGATGACGAACCGCTTTTAACATCTTGCGGATTTGACGGAATTTTCCCTCTGTCAACGAAATGAGTAGCCACGTATGGGGACGGTCGTCAGGGTAAGACCAACCGCTTTCAAAGAGATCGGTTGGTTTTTCTACAATGGATACTTCACAAGGCTCCGTGATATAATGTAAAGCTCCGGAAATCGGAATGGGCACACCGGTTCGTAATTGATGCAATGTGGCCGGACTCACGTGCTTGTAGACCTGTACCAGATACTGGCGTTGGTGCGGCGTTTGGCTGTCAAAAAGTAAGCGGGTCACCTGTTTATTGGTCGTCAATACTAAGAGACCTTCTGAAGTACTGTCCAGTCGGCCAATGCAATGCGTACCCTCAGGAAAATCGTAATCCAATTCACCCAGCATAGGCAAAGATTCCGTTCCTGTAAACTGAGATAGCATTTGAAAAGGTTTATTAACAATGAAATAGCGGTGGTTGCTCATAGATACATACCAGCTGGTGATCAGGCTGCTGGATTAACTAATTAGATGTTTGTACTTAGTGATGAAGTTAGAGAAAATAAGTCATTTTTTGAAAACTTTTTTAACGGAGAGCCGGGGTCCAACTAAGTTTTAAAGATTGGTGTCTTTAACCGTATAAACACATAAATAGTAGCGTTGCAAAGAAGATGAACCCGTGATACAAACGCTTTTTAGATTCATAAAAACTAGCTAAACTATAATTTTTATCATTTCCGCAAAAGTCGCTCAATCGCGATTTACCAATACCTGAAATAAGCGAAGACAAAAGTTTAAAAGCGAGTATTCCTGTTCCCTGAATTAAATAAAAGTACGACTCATTCCATGGAAGAATTACCTCAAGCAAATGCCCAGTTATTTCAACAACTGCTAACCTATCGGATGCCTTATGGAAAGCACAAGGGGCAGCTCCTCAGACAGTTGCCTGTCTCTTACCTGGAGTGGTTTGCCCGCAAGGGCTTTCCGGAAGGCAGGTTGGGCGTATTGCTTCAGTCCCTTTACGAAATTAAGCTCAATGGACTTGAGTATTTATTAAACGAAGCCCAGACTTTTCAGCGATGATTAAATCTAGTCGGGCAGCGTACCTGGTTTTATTGCTCATAACCATCACGTTAGGTCTGATTGGCAGGCGTTTATCCTTTGTGCCTCTGGCTACGGGAGATGCACTGTGGGCCGTAGCGGTATTCTGGGGACTGCACCTGCTAATTCCAGAAGCTAGAACCTTTCGACTGGCCCTGGTTGCTTTACTGATCAGCTATGCCGTTGAATTCAGTCAGCTTTGGCAAGCTTCCTGGCTCGTACAACTCCGGTCGACACTGCCAGGGAAGCTCCTGTTAGGCCAAGGCTTTCTGTATACGGATTTGATCGCTTATACGCTGGGAATTACCGGAGTTGTGTTCGTAAAACAGTATTTATTTACCGGCTCTAAGGAGTCGTCAACCGGACAGACCGTTTGTTAAATAATCTTAAACAATCTGCCAAAATACGGGTTTCTCCCTAGGATTAAGGTTTAGCGTTTCTCTTGATTTTTATATTTACGAGTTTTTATTCCCAGATTAACAACCATTGTGTACATGAATAGGCACTATGCTATGACATTAAAATCTATTTTTAAGTATGGCCTTTCCCTTTGCTGTCTAGCGTTTTCAACCTCGGCTTTTAGTCAATTAAAAATTACTTTCCCCGTTGAACGCATTGTTTTTCAACGCAACAATGGCAATTCGGCTAATGTCACGGTAGCGGGTAGTTTCAGCAATAATGCCGAACGGATTGAAGCTCGTTTTGTCGCCCGGAACGGCGGCGTGACCACCAATTGGACGCCAATAGCCGCAGGTAGCGGTAACTTCCAGGGAACAGTCTTCGTAAGTGGTGGCTGGTATAATGTGGAAGTTCGGGCCCTGTCAGGGGGCAACGTTCTGGAGAGCACTACGCTCGAACGCGTTGGGGTAGGAGAGGTGTTTGTGATTGCTGGGCAGTCGAACGCTCAGGGACGAACCGAACAAAATGATTCGCCCGCCCCGCAAGATGATCGGATCAATGTTATTTCCAATTTCAGCAATAACGGTGAGAGTAATCAGGACCCCGGTTCAGCTTTTCCGGTCTTTAAAAAAATGACCCAGAATGAATTGTATGCTCCGTACGGGCAAACGGCCTGGCATTGGGGGCATTTGGGTGATTTGTTAACGGCTCGTCTTAACGTACCCGTCCTGTTTATTAATTCAGCCTACTCTGCCACAGGAGCTTACAACTGGGCCGAGAGTGCTCAGGGCAAAACAACCTATTTCCCCTTTGCTGATAAGACCCCCATGCCGGCGGGTATGCCCTATGCCAACTTACGGATTTCCTTACAATATTATACAAATCTGACGGGCGTACGTTCTGTTTTGTGGCATCAGGGCGAATGGGATGGCTTGAATGGAACCGCCGCTCAGACCTACTATAATCAGATCAAGACCGTAATTGATAAATCGAGGTCTGACCTGGGTGGAAAAAACGTTTCCTGGATGATTGCCCGGCATCGCTGTATCCTTCAGGGGTAACCCAGGTCTCCAGCCGGGCCAGTGTAATTCAGGGACAGAATATGGCCATTCAACAAGCCGGAAACTGCTTTGCGGGTCCCGAAACGGATAATATTCAAAACCCCCGCGATGCCGCTGATTTGTGGCATTTTTCGGGCCCGGAAAATCATAAAAAACACGCTCAGGCCTGGTTCGAAAGTATCGTAAATTCTAACTTCCTATCCAGTTCACAACCGCAGGCAGCGGCGAATATGTTGCAGGTAACGTTTGCCTGTCGGGCAAAAAATCAATTCAATCTGAGCATTGCTGGTCGGTCGGGTCAATACTATTGGATTAGTAGTGATGGGAATAATAAAACCGATGGTACTATTGTCGGGCAATCCGGAAAAACCTATTACGCTCGCGTGAAAGATGGTATTGGAAATTCCGCGTTTGCTCCGCCCTTTATTGTACCGAATGACATCGGTACGCCTTCGGTAGTAGCAAACAGTACAACCTTTTGCGTCGGTAGCCAAGTTACGCTGACGGCCAACGGAGGCGGTAATAACTTTGTCTGGAGTAACGGACAAACTGGAAAGTCGATTACGGTAAAGCAATCTGGTGCGTATTCGGTACGCATTAACGATGGCAACGGGTGTGAATCGCCTACGTCAGCCGCCGTACAAATTACGCAGACCGAACCTGGACCGGGTCCGGCACTTACGTCTTCTACCAAAGTCATTTGCCCTGGTTCTGCGGCTACGCTCAGTGCTCCTGCCGGAAAAAATTACGTGTGGAGTACGGGTGAAACGGGGACATCGATCAGCGTGAAAACGGCTGGTTCGTACACAGCGAAAGAAAAAGACCCTACTACGGGTTGTGAGTCGCTTAATTCTTCGGCATTAGTTTTAACAATGGGTACCCTACCCACGGCTCCAACGATTACCACCTCTGATAAAATCAAAGACATTTGTCCGGGTACGGAAGTGACGCTGGCGGCTAGCAACGGAATCAACTACCGCTGGAATACGAGCCAGGACAATACGGCTACTTTAACAGTTAAGCAGGGTGGCAGTTACACGGCTCAGTCCATTGATAACGATGGGTGTGTATCCCTCGCTTCGAATGCCATTGTCGTGTCGTATTCTCCAAAACCCGATAAACCCAACATTGCCGCTTCGGGAGCAGTAGCTTTCTGCGATGGAAAAAATGTAACACTTACGGCTAGTCAGGGTAATTCTTACGTCTGGTCGAATCAGTCAGATAGCCGGGCTATCACGGTAAGCGAATCCGGTGAATTTACGGTTTATACAGTCAATGCCAACGGCTGCCGTTCGGATGCTTCTGACAAAGTAGTAGTAACCGTACACCCCTTACCGGCGAAACCTACGGTAGTGGCTCAGGGCCCAACGGCGATCTGTTCGGGTGCGGCCGTTACGCTGGCGTCTTCGGTCACGGCAGCTTCGTATCAGTGGAGTAATGGAGCTTCTGGTGCTACGATTCAAACTACGCAGGCCGGTACGTACAGTGTGACCGTGAAAGATGCGTTTGGTTGCGGATCGGCTTCATCCGATCCGGTTACCGTAACCGTGAATCCCCGTCCGGAAAAACCAAGGATCACTGTAGTCGGATCAACAACCTTCTGCGAGGATAAGAGTGTAACCCTGCAAGCCGTTTCTTCAGAGGCTGCCGTCGTTTGGAATACGGGTGAAACGGGTCAATCGTTGATTATTTCAAAAGCAGGTTCTTTTTCGGTACAAGCGAAAAACACATTCAACTGTTTGTCTGCCACCTCGGATGCGGTTACGACCAGTGTGCGTCCGCTGCCCGCTGCTCCAACCATCACGGCTTCGGGAGCGTTGGAGTTTTGCGAAGGCGGTACGGTTACGCTGACCTCTAACAACAATAGCCTGAAGCATACCTGGATAGGTACCAGCGATGCCGGTAATCGCGTTACGGTTCAACAGTCGGGTAACTACACCGCTCAGGTGACAGATAACATTGGCTGTACATCGCCCGTTTCGAACGTGTTGACTGTGAAAGTAAATCCGCTCCCGACGGAACCGACCATTACCAAAGTAGGTACGTATAAATTACAGGCGGGAGGTACGGGAAAGAACTTCTACTGGAAACGCGGGACGGATTCACTGACCACCGACGAGGCCGTCATTAAAGCTACGGCTACGGGTACTTATTCCGTGCGGTCGGAGCTGGTGTATACCCTGTCCTCGGGTAGAACGCTCTCCTGTTATTCCGCCAAGAACAGTACGCTCAATTTTGTGCTGGATCCATTAAGCCAGGACATCAGTATCTATCCTAATCCCTCGACCAATGGTCGCGTAACGCTGGAGACGCTGAAAGGTCTGAAAAATGTAACCGTACGTTTGTTCACGCCGACGGGTCACCCGATTCTGGAGAAAAAGATAGGTTCACTGGATGATACGCAAACCATCGAAATTCAGGACAATTCGGGCTTGCTCATTCTGGTGATCGACGCGGATGGCTTCCATACCAGCCGACGTATTATGGTGAACTCGTTGTAAATGATCTATAACGTCTGTTTGTTTAAATCTGACAGGCAGCAAAAGGGCCCCGTAAACAAACGGGTCCCTTTTGCATTTGGGTAGGACTAGGCCCGCTACTGCCAGAGTCTGGTATGTTTATGATAGTTTTTATAGGAACCCTTAAGTAAAAAAGTAACTCTACGGCCCGCATTCGTTGTCAACCAGTCCAGAGAGAACGGAGGTTCATGAAAGCAGGCGGTTGGGTCTGCCTGCCTGATGCGTTGAGCCGCCGCCTGTAAGGCTTTCACATAAGGTTTGTAAACCAGAGCAATGACTTCTTTCCTGAGCCGGTACTCTTCATTGGTTAAACGGAAGGTTTCATCCTGGCAGTAACGAAAGTCGTGAAAATGGTAAAACACGAGGGGACTGGCTACGGAAGAATCCCGCACCCAGACCTGATCGTTCGCCTCAACGTAGTCATACCGCGTGTTGTTCCAGGGAGCCACTCCACCCCCCAGATGCTTGAGCACATGCACGCCTTCAAAGCGAGTGGTCCAGTCATCGAGGTACTTCTGATCACCAAACTTGCCGTCTTCAAAGCGACGGTAACACCAGTCCAGACAAGCGTCTTTCCACCAGTTGAGCACGTGAAGTCCTGCCGGCGTACGTTTGAAAGTCATGAACTGGACACAATAGATGCCGCACAAAACCGATTGATCATACTCGGGACTATAGCGATGTTCAGTGATGAGTACGGAAGCCTTACCCATTTCCTGAATCAGCACACCCGGATCCGAAAAGAAGAGCAGGTCGGCATCCAGGTAGGTACACGCTTCCAGACTATAAGTATGCAGACAATAAGAAAGCAGCGAGGGCGTACACGTCCAACAGTACTCGCCGCGAGTACGGCTGCCCTTGACAGCCAGAAGTTCTTCATTCTCGAAGTCGGCCAGGCTAATCAGAGTGGCGTGTGGAAGGGATAACGCCTCAAGTACCTGCTGACAATGCGAATCGAAGGGGAGTATATAGAGGTGAAAGCTGGGGCAATGTTCCTCTAAAGACGTATACAGAGCCAGTCCCCGGGAGAGGTAGGCAGAATCAAATAGCGTACAGAAATAAAGCATTAGGGGATTAGGGTACTAGTTAAAGGGCAATAGTTCGTACAGGGAGAGCAGAGATGAACTGAGTATTCCACGTTGAGGGGCCTGGGCGGTCAGAGGCAATTAGTATAACATGTAATCAAACTTTTCACTATGGCATGAAAAGGGAAGCCTTAAGCTTTTTAAACAGGAATCGCAACCAGATTACGACACCGTAGTTTTCCAGAATGAACTGAGCCTTTCTCTTTTCAAAGCGGATATCTTTTTTCAATGAAGAAATACCCGTGTGATTAAAGGTAGCAATGACATAGTCCCTAAATTCAAAACGGTAGTCAGTGTCCTTCCAGCACCACATGTTCAGAATATGATCGGCGGAAATCGGATACATCGGGTCATATCGGTATTGCTGAAAGATCGAAGCGGGATAAAGTATGGCCTGGTGATTAATCCCCGTCTTGGCGTGGTGATAGGAGGAAAGTTTACCTAGATACTTTCTGCCATCCTTCCAGACACTTCCGTAATAGATGGTTCTGGAATCCACTAATTCGTTAGCCATGCTGGAAAATTCGTGGGTTAGCTCATCATCTGCTCCGATGAAATACACCCACTCACCCCGGACATAATCTAGAGCCTTGTTCATGGCGTCATAAATACCCTGGTCTTTTTCACTCCGCCAGAACGTTATTTTTTCAGTATTCGCTTCCAGAATGGACACAGTAGCGTCGGTGCTGGCCCCATCCATGATAATAAGTTCAATGCGAGGATACGTTTGCCGAAAAATACTGTCCAGACAAGCTTGCAAGCATTTTTCGGCATTATAGGTCACAAGAATTACTGAAATTAAAGGAATGGAATTCATCAGGCATATAGCTCTGAAAGTGCATACGTATACTGATTGACACCTTGGCTACAATATGTGATTTTATCGGTAATGGTCTGGGCAAGTCGTCGTTCGTTTTCCTCGCAGTGTTCCCGGCATTTCTCGGGGTGATACAGGTGAAAAACAATTCCGCCAAACTTGATAGCTCTTTTTCGGATGCCTGCATTGGCCAGGCGGGCCGCAATTTCATTATCCTCCCTTCCCCAGCCATAAAAATCTTCGTTATAGCCGTTGACCTGAATAAGATCTTTTCGCCAGAAAGCCATATTACAACCTCGCAGTTTCATGATATTATTGGCCTTGTAACGATCGGCGAAATAGTTACGCAGGAAACGAATCTGAAAACGATTGGTATGATTTGTCAGACCCCGGCACAGAAGACCCGTACTGGTTTTTTTGCATGAATCAGCTTATCGGATAATTTTTTATTCATCAGCACCCGACTGCCCGTCACGAAGGTTCCGGGTTTACTGATTTCCAGATGATCTTTCACAAAGTGCTTGTGTAAAATCAGGTCACCGTCTACCTGAATGATATACTCATGGGAAGATCGGGCAATAGCTTTGTTACGAATCCGGGCCAGCTGAAAACCCTCATCCTCCTGCCAGACGTGTAGAAGAGGTACGGGAAAGGTTTTCTGCATCATTTCGATCAGGTCGCGTGTTTCACGGGTCGAGCCGTCATCGGCAATAATTACTTCATCCGGAAGAACGGACTGGCGACTCACGCTTAACAAACAGAGGTGTAGAGCCTGGGGCCAGTTATACGTTGAAATGATAAGCGTTGTTTTGATGAGGTGTTTTGAGTTAATCGCGGCCATATCCATTAGAACAAGTTTTAATTTTAGAAGACATGGCCTTCTGAATTGTGTGGGCGTGAAAAGGTTCGTGTTCGCGGGGTTGTTCCTTGTGGTGCAGGTGAAACTGAACGGCCCGGAGTTTCACAATTTTTTTCACGATTGCATTATTGATAAATCGGACAGCTAATTCTTCATCTTCGTGTCCCCAGCCCTGCAAATCGTTATTGTAGCCATTTACCCGAACAAAGTCGGCCTTCCAGAAGGCAAGATTACTACCTCTGACATCGCGGCTTTTCATTTCCTTTCGCTCCCCAAGTGATTGAAGCCAGGGTAACCGAAGGGCATTGAGTCGGTTGTAAACACCTGGAGAAAGGGCATGCAGCGAAGGATAGCTGGAAGCAGAGTCCAGACTCGAAAGTAACTCCGATGTTCGGGCTTCGGTAATTCGGGCCCGGGTTCCTCGAACAAAAGCTCCCAGTTCAGAAGCCAACAGATGATCCTGAATGAAGAAGGGATGTAAAATGACATCGCCGTCTACCTGGATGAGGTATTCGCCTGAACTATGTTGAACCGCTTTGTTGAGAATTTCAGCTTTACGAAATCCCCGATCTTCGTGCCAGACATGCAAAAGAGGAACCGAAAGTAAGGGCCGCATCGCCTCAATGACCGCACGGGTTTCTGGACCGGAACCATCGTCGGCAATGATTACTTCGGCAGGCATAATCTTCTGATCCGCTACACTTTGCAGACAAAACCGGAGTGCTTCTGGCCAGTTATACGTAGAAATAATTAAAGATGACTTGGCAGAGGAAATCATCGATTTAAGTTGGGTGTTCTGGGGGTAAATTGTAGACTTTAGTCTATTTATCCGATGAAAATAAAACAATTTTCATGGAAAACGATTAGCCTTTAAAATTAATATCAAAAGAAAGAAAAACAATACTTATTGCCTAGTGTAGTAAAAAATGATCGGCTTCTCATATCAGCCTGAAAAGCCGATCATTTTTCACTGGATTTCTTTTCGGAAGCAAACACTGTTTTCTACACCGATGTATTGACCATAGTTTGGGGTTGGTACGTATCCGTTTTTCTCATATAGCCGGATAGCCTCGGGTTGTCGCTTGCCCGTTTCGAGTACGCAGACCGTGAATCCCAGCTCCTGAGCCCAGGCTTCGAGTTCCTTTAATACCAGCGAAGCCACTCCCCGACTGCGGTAATTGGCATGCACAAACATCCGTTTTACCTCGGTGGTATCTTCAGCAAAGAACTTAATCGCTCCGCAGCCTACGGCCTTACCTTCAGCGTAGGCAACAATTACGTGAGCAATGGCGTCAATTGTATTGAACTGGGCGTAAAAGGCGTGTTCTTCACCATCACGCTGGTGCAGTTCGCGGTCAAGTAAAGTGACCAGCGTCCGGAAATCGGGGTGTTCAGAATTGGTGCGAAGGAGCGTAATCATGCGTTAGGATACCAATGAAGTAAAATTGAGCAAACAGTCCAAAAGCGAATCAAAGAAAAAAAATCGGATTTCCTGTATCCATATATACTGAAATTGGACGCTGTCAAAGCGTCGGGCAAGGCATCAGATCCGCCCGGAGAATAGAGAATACTGCCGCTTGTGAAAGTCCTTGCTCCTGCATGATTCTTATTCCGGACGAATAGCTAATTTTGCGGGCCTAATCGTATTTGCTTTGGGCCTAAGCCCGAAGTCGCAGATCTACTCATGAGCCAAGATTTCCTCCGTATAGCCGTTCAAAAGTCCGGTCGCCTCAGCGAAGACTCCCTTACTCTTTTTAAGGAATGTGGAATCAAGTTTGATTCCAAAGCCGGCAAGCTTAAAACCACGTCCAGCAATTTTCCCGCCGAATTTCTATTTCTCCGCGATGATGATATTCCCGGATACGTCGAAGATGGCGTAGCGGATATCGGCATCGTGGGCGAAAACGTTCAGGTAGAAACGGGCCGCAACGTGGACATCGCCAAGAAACTGGGCTTCTCCAAGTGTCGCCTGTCCATCGCCATTCCTCGCGGGGATTCGTACCAGGGCGTACAGGATTTGCAGGGTCGTAGCATTGCCACCAGTTACCCGACCATTCTGGGTAACTTTCTGAAAGAAAACGAAATCGAAGCGGAAATTCACGAAATCAGTGGTTCCGTGGAAATAGCCCCCAGTATCGGTCTGGCCCATGCCGTGTGCGATATTGTCTCGTCAGGCAGTACGCTGCTGGCCAATGGTTTATCGGAAGTAGAGGTCATCTTCAAATCCGAAGCCGTAATGATTGCTCATCCTTCCCTGAGTGAAGCCAAGCGGGCAATTCTGTCGAAACTGCTGTTCCGGATTCACGCGGTACAGACGGCTAAAAACAACAAGTACATCGTACTGAATGCTCCCAACGAAAAGCTGGAAGCCATTACGGCTCTACTGCCCGGTATGAAGGCTCCCACCATCGTTCCGCTGGGAACGGAAGGCTGGTCGGCCGTGCATTCGGTACTGAGTGAAGAAGATTTCTGGGATAAAATTGATGCCCTGCGTACGGCGGGTGCCGAAGGCATTCTGGTCGTACCGATCGAAAAAATGATTTACTAATCAGTGTCTGTTTCAGGCACTTTGTGTATGCAACTTATTCGTTACCCTGAGCCGGAAACCTGGGATACCCTGCTGGCCCGGCCCGTACAGCAAATGGCTCAAATCGAGCAGTTGGTTCAACCCATTTTGCAACACGTACGAAGCCACGGCGATGCGGCTTTGAAAGAATACGCCCTGAAATTCGACAACGTCCGGCTGGATCGGCTGGATGTGCCAATGGAAGTCATGGAAGTGGCCGAACGGCAGCTTTCGCCAGCCCTCAAGGATGCCATCCGGCAGGCGTATTCGAACATTGTTAAATTCCATGCGGCTCAGCGGCAGGCTCCCGAGAAGATCGAAACCATGCCGGGGGTGACCTGCTGGCGAAAATCCGTTGGGATCGAGAAAGTCGGCATTTACATTCCCGGAGGTACAGCACCGCTGTTTAGCACCGTCTTGATGCTGGGTATACCGGCTCAACTGGCGGGCTGTAAGGAAGTAGTACTGTGTTCGCCTAGTCAGCACCCGGCTATTTTGTACGCTGCCAAGCTGGTGGGTGTAACCAGAGTATACAACATCGGTGGGGCTCAGGCTGTTGCCGCCATGGCGTACGGCACGGAAAGTGTACCACAGGTGTACAAGATTTTCGGTCCCGGCAATCAATTCGTAACGGCGGCTAAAATGCTGGTGGCGAAAGAAGGCGTGGCCATTGACATGCCCGCCGGACCCAGCGAAGTGGCCGTATACGCCGATGAGACGGCCAATCCGGCCTTTGTGGCGTCTGATTTGCTCTCGCAGGCCGAACACGGGAAGGACAGTCAGGTACTGCTGGTGTCTACTTCCGAATCCGTACTCGCTCAGACAATGGATGAGGTAGAAAAACAGGTTCGCGAATTGTCCCGTGAGGACTTCGCTACGCAGGCTCTGGAGCATTCCAAAGCCGTGCTGGTACGCGATTCAAGCGAAGCACTGGATTTATTGAATGCTTACGCCGCCGAACACCTCATTCTTTCGGTCGAAAATGCCGAAGCTCTGGTGGATGAAATTACCAATGCCGGTTCCATTTTCCTGGGTCACTATACACCCGAATCAGCGGGTGACTACGCCTCGGGTACGAACCACACCCTGCCTACCAACGGGTACGCCCGGGCGTATTCAGGCGTTTCGCTGGATAGCTTCGTCAAGAAAATTACGGTGCAGTCCATTTCGAAAGAAGGATTGAAGAACATTGGTTCGACGATTATGGAAATGGCCGCGGCCGAATCGCTGGACGCTCACCGACGGGCCGTAGAAATTCGTCTGGAACAGTTAGAAACGGGTGAATAAGCCCAAAAAAGATAGCACATACCGATGTTTCAGTTAGAGAAACTAGTACGTCCGCACTTGCTTTCGCTTACCCCGTACTCGTCCGCTCGTGATGAATACAGTGGCAAGGAAGGCGTGTTTTTGGATGCGAACGAAAACCCCTTAGGCTCGGCTACGGCCAATGCCTACAATCGTTATCCCGATCCGTACCAGTGGGTCGTCAAGGAAAAACTGGCTCCCCTCAAAGGCGTGCGGCCTTCGCAGATCATGCTGGGCAATGGTTCCGACGAACCGATCGATTTACTGGTCCGGGCCTTCTGTGAACCCAAGGAAGACCACATTCTGATTCTGCCGCCAACCTACGGCATGTACGAGGTATCCGCGAATATTCAGAACGTGGCCGTTCAGAAAGTACCGCTGACGCCGGATTTTCAGATCGACGTGCCGGCTATACTAGCCGCCGTAGATGAACATACCAAACTCATCTGGCTCTGTTCGCCCAATAACCCCTCGGGGAACGTACTGCGGCGGGCGGACATTCTGCAAATTATTGAATCGACGTCCTGCATTGTGGTCGTTGATGAAGCTTACATTGATTTTGCGGCGGATACAACGTTGTTGACGGAACTGGATCGTTACCCGAATCTCGTCGTTTTGCAGACGTTCTCCAAAGCCTGGGGGCTGGCCGGTTTACGCGTCGGGATGTGTTTTGCCAGTGAAGCCATTATTGCTTTACTAAACAAAATCAAATCCCCCTACAATATCAGTAGCGTAACCCAGCAACTACTGGCCGAAGCTCTGACGGAGGTGGCGAAAAAGGATGCAATGGTACAGACGATTCTCGTCAACCGCGAACGCCTACGCCAGCGTCTGGAAACATTACCCAACGTTGAAAAAGTATTTCCGACGGATTCTAACCAGCTGTTAGTGAGGTTTCAGGATTCGGCGGCCGTATTTTCTTACCTGCTCGAACACAAAATCATCGTCCGGGATCGTTCTAAAGTCAAACACTGTGACAACTGCCTCCGAATTTCGGTAGGTACCGAGGAAGAGGATAACGTGTTGTTTGATTCCCTGCTGGAATTTACCCGAGCGATTGTTCACGACTAGTACAAATTTTGCTTGTGTATGGCGAAGGAGGTCTGAATTCAGATCTCCTTCCTTATATCGATTATCCCTCCATGTTATCGTTTAACCAACCAATGAAAAACTTTTTCCGTATTTCGGTTCTTCTGGTGGGCGTTCTGCTCGCCGGTTCACACGTTAGTTTTGGTCAGGCCAAGAAGTACGCCGTTGGCTTTAAAGTAGGAGAGCCCCTGGGCCTCAATGCCCGGATGTACCTCAACAATAACCGGGCTATTGACGTGGGCTTAGGTACCTACGGAATGCTTTGGGGACGGGAGCGGAAGTACGGTCCACACGGCCGATTCAAGAATACGGGCTGGACCCTGAACGCTAATTACCTCTTCCATACAGGCAACGAAGGCAAACGTTTTCAGGCTTACTACGGATTTGGGGGACAAATTACCAGTCGCCGGAGTTACCCGGATCGTTTGGCCCCTTATAATGCTTACGAAAATAAAACGGGGATTGGAGCGAGCGGCCTGGCTGGCGTCGAGTACTTCCTGCGGGATTCGCCGTTGTCTCTCTTTGCGGATGCTGGTCTGTACGTAGAATTACTACCCGTACCGATCTTTATGCACGTACAGGGAGGCGTTGGGGTTCGCTTTAATTTTTAAGGTGAAAAATCCGGAAAGCAGCGGGATTTTATACGAAACGACCGTAACTTGAGATAGTATTAAACGAAAGCAGGCCCAGCCTGCTTTTTTCATCGGTAATGTTTACGATTTACGCGGCTTCGGCGGGGTCAGGAAAGACTTTTACGCTTGCCAAAGAGTTTCTGAAACTGGCTCTATCGAGTCATCCAAACGAAGAAGGCCTGTCGCAGTTTAGCCCTTCGTACTTCCAGCACATTCTGGCCGTAACGTTTACGAATGATGCGGCTCATGAAATGAAAAGCCGAATCCTGCAAACCTTGCAGGGGATCAGCCGATACCGTACGCTCGATGAGATGGCCCGGCGGAAAGTGGAAGCGTATCGGCAACTGCTCTTACAGGAAATTACGGACCCCCAGACGGGGCAACCGATTACGGAAGCAGAACTCGAAAAACGTTCGGCTCAAACCTTCCAGGTACTTCTCCATCAGTATAGCCGATTATCCGTCTCCACCATCGATAGCTTTACGCAACGCGTGGTAGCGGCGTTTACGGAAGAACTGGGCATTCCCTACAACTTTGAAGTAAGTCTGGAATCGGATGTAATCGTAGCCGCCGGGGTAGAACAGTTGCTGAGTAAGGTAGGGCAGACAGAGTTTAGCCAACTGACGCTGGTACTGGAAGAACTCGTAGCCGAAATGGCCGATGAAGGCAAAAGCTGGACTTCCCTGCGAACGGAATTACAAACCGTAGGCAAGAAAATTCTGGATGATAAACACCGGGATGCACTGCAAAAGCTATCCGAACTCAGTGCGGAAGACTTTTGGGAAATACGCCGACAGATCCGTCAGTACTGCCAGTGTCAGGAGGAGGAATACCGCCGCCTGGGCCGTCTGGCTATGGAACTCATTGAGGAGAAGGCAACGCTGACCATTAGTGATTTTAATTACGGAGCTACCGGGGCCGCCGGTTTTCTGCAAAAAGTACGCGACGGACAGAAGAAGTTCGCCGAAGGAGTTTCCTCGCGTTTACAGGCCGTTATTCAGCGAGAACAAAACTGGATGAAAGCCAAAACACCCCTGCTGATTCTTTCGCAGTTCGAAAGTATTGAAGCAGAGCTGGAAGTGGTTGGCCGTGAAGTGGTCAATCTGTACGAGAGTCAGATTGAAAAATATACGCTGTGCCAGGAGTTAGAGAAACACCTGCATAAACTGGCTTTGCTCAAGCAACTGTCCGATGAAGTAAAAGCTATTGAGGATCACTCCGGACAAATTCACATCTCCCGCTTCAACCAGTCCATTCTCAACATTGTACTGGAAGAGCCCGTACCCTTTTTGTACGAACGACTCGGGGAGAAGTTCCATCACATCCTCATTGACGAGTTTCAGGATACATCACAACTTCAGTGGCTGAACTTTATGCCGCTGATTGACAATAGCTTATCGTCCAGTCATTACAACCTCGTGGTGGGTGACGCGAAGCAAAGTATTTATCGGTTTCGGGGGGGAGAAATGGAGCAGTTGGTGCATCTTCACCAGAAAAAAGGCAGTGATTTGTCGCCGATGTTACCGCCCGGGAATACCATTAACTGGAACGTAGGCGATCGTTTGCTGACCATTTCCCGACATTTGCAACCGGAGGTACTCAACTACAATCGGCGGAGCTGTAAGGAAATTGTGGATTTCAACAATGACCTGTTAAAGCATGTGCTGGATCATCAGATTCGGGAAGAGTGGCAGGTCACGCCGCGAATTTACCAGACCTATTTCCAGAAAACGCCCGAAGTAAATCCCAAGTGCGGCGGACACGTACAGATCGATTTTCTGGAAACGGAGGCGGATACCGAACCAACGCCTGCTTTTGTCATCAACCAAATCAACGCCTGCCGGGCTGAAGGATATACGTATAAAGATATTGCCATTTTGTGTCGAAAAAACCGGCACGCCCGGCTGCTGGCGGATACGCTGACTGCCCACCGGATTCCGGTCATTTCCGCCGATTCACTGCTGGTGAGTGCCTCGGTAGCGGTGAATTTAGTCATGGCGTTTTTACGGGTTCTGGATGCACCCGATCAGCCACTGGTCAAATACGAAGCAGCCTACCTGTATCTGAAGGACATTCAGGGGAAAATTCCGAATGAGGAAATCAACACCCGGATCCGGGCGATGGTGGAATCGACGGATTGGAAAGCTTTCTGGACGTGGCTGAAAGAAGAAGGGCAAACCCTGGAGCCTTCGGTATTACGAAAATTCGGACTGTTCGAACTCTGCGAAGAATTGATTGCCCGTTTCCGGCTATTCGACGTACCCGCTCAGGCTCCGTATCTGTTTCGGTTTCTGGACTACGCCCAGGATTTCTCCGTTCGCAAAAGCGGCCACCTGAGCGATTTCGTTCAGGATTGGGAACAGCAAAAGAACAAATTGTGCGTCAATACCCCCGAAGGTAGTGATGCCGTTACCATTCAGACGATCCACAAGTCGAAAGGAATGGAGTACGGGGTCGTCTTGTTACCGTACGCCAACTGGAGTTTCACGTCGAATCAATGGGACGAAATATGGGGAGATCTGGAGGAAGTCGAGTTAGAGGAACTACAACTGCCCGAGAGTGGGGAGCGTCAGCTCCGTCGTTTGCGTACCGCTCCTTTTTCGGTGACGCAGAAGCTCGCTCAAACCCACTTGAAGGCCGAATACGAACGCGAAACGGAGCAGACCTTTCTCGATAATCTAAACCTGTTGTACGTGGCCTTGACCCGGGCGGTCGAACGACTGTACGTGTCAATGGAAGTAAAACGGAGTAAGAAAGGCGAGCCTTTGAAAGATACCGTCGGGCAGTTTTTTGTGAGTTACGTCGATTCGGACGAAGGACAGCACATCGTACGGCAGGGAAATCTTCCCAAGCCCCGCCCTGTCTCAGTCAAAGATGACACGACGATCAGCATTGAGAACGTGATCACGGTCCGGCGGGAAAGCATGCGTTTACGGCGGCAGAAAGACAGGCTAACGGAATGGGATACGTTTACCAGTCAGAAAGACTGGGCCAATAAAGCTCATGCCGTCATGCGGGAAATCCGTACGCCTGAAGACGTACCCAACGTGATTGATCGAATGCAGAAACGGGGACTCATTGACGAGTCGCAGGTGATTCTTCTCCGGGAAGCCATTGAGCGGGTATTGAGTCGGGAAGAAATGAAACCGTATTTTGAATTGCCCGCCGAGTTTTTGTCGCAACAGGAAATCCTGATGCCCAACGGAGATATTCTGCGTCCGGATCGGGTCGTAATTCGCCCCGATCAAAGCATAGCCATTCTGGATTACAAAACCGGCCAGATCCGCGAAAGCCACCGGGACCAAATGAAATCCTACGCCCGCCGTTACCGCGAAATGGGCTATACAAAGGTTGAAGGATGGATTGTGTATCTGGAAACCGGGGAGATTGTATCTGTGAAGTGAGTGTTGAGTTTAGCGTTTTGGGTTAACTGCTCAGTCTGTAATCAGCAATAAGTAGGAGGGGACTGGTTTCGCGTCGGAGACACTTAACCAGTTGTAGCCCGATCATTCCATAACGGTTATAAATCGGGGTGAGCCGAGGAAACTCAAAACCCCAAACGCTAAACCCAAAACAGGCAACTGAAAACCGTAAACTGAATATTGTACCCATGCGTACCGCAGTAGCTTTTATTTCAAGTCAGTTATCGCTTTCCGCTCGTTCGGTCGAGCATACCATTCAACTTTTCGATGAAGGAGCTACCGTGCCCTTCATCGCCCGGTACCGTAAGGAAATGACGGGCAGTCTGGATGAAGTACAAATTCAGGCCATCAAAGATCAGTACGAGAAATTCAAGGAAGTAGAAAAGCGTCGGGAGAGTATCCTGCAATCCATTCAGGAACAGGGTAAATTAACGGCCGAGCTTCGGAAGCAACTCGAAGCCGCTCAGACGCTTACCCAGCTCGAAGACCTGTACCTGCCGTATAAACCCAAGCGGAAAACCAAAGCCAGTATCGCCATTGAAAAGGGATTGGAACCGTTGGCCCGGCTAATTTTTGAGCAACGCGAACGCGATATTACGGGGAAAGCTCAAGCCTTTGTTAACGAGGCGGTACCCACGCTGGAAGAAGCCTATCAGGGAGCCAGCGACATTATGGCCGAGTGGATTTCCGAGAACGCGGACGCCCGAAATGCCATTCGTAAAGTCTTTGAAAGACAGGCAATTGTCTACGCTAAACTCAAAAAAAATAAAGCAGAGGAAGGAGCCAAATACCGCGATTATTTCGATTTTTCGGAAGAGTTGCGGAAAATTCCCTCGCATCGCCTGCTGGCCATTCGGCGGGGGGAAGAAGAAGGCATTTTATCCGTAAGCATTTCTCCGGATGAAGAACGCTCGCTGGAACAGCTAGATCGATTGTTCGTTCGGGGTTCTTCACCCGCTAAACCATTCGTAGAAGATGCTATTACGGATAGTTACAAGCGACTCATCAAGCCCAGTATTGAAAATGAATTTGCCCGACTTTCGAAAGAAAAAGCCGACGCTGAGGCAATCACCATTTTTGTGGGAAACCTCCGGCAATTGCTTCTCTCGTCGCCATTGGGACAAAAACGCGTATTGGGTATTGACCCCGGCTACCGGACGGGCTGCAAAACCATTGTACTCGATGCCCAGGGCAATCTGTTGAGTGATACGGTACTTTATCCCTTTGACAAAAAGCAGGAGGCGGAAGCGAAAGTCCGTCAGCTCATTGCTTCGTACCAGATCGAAGCCGTAGCGGTAGGTAATGGTACCGCCGGTCGGGAAACGGAAGATTTCCTGAAAGGACTATCCCTGACGATTCCCATTTTCATGGTTTCCGAACAGGGAGCCTCCATCTACTCCGCTTCGGAGGTGGCCCGGGATGAATTTCCGGATAAAGACATTACGGTCCGCGGAGCCGTATCGATCGGTCGTCGATTGATGGACCCCTTGGCTGAATTGGTTAAAATCGATCCCAAGTCCATTGGTGTAGGACAGTATCAGCACGACGTAGATCAGGGAGCGTTAAAGAAAAGTCTGGATACGGTGGTAGAAAGTTGCGTAAATGCGGTAGGCGTCAACCTGAATACCGCAAGCAAGCACTTGCTGAGTTACGTCTCCGGGTTGGGTCCTACGCTGGCTCAGAACATCGTGACGTACCGCCGCGAACACGGAGCTTTCAAATCCCGGAAAGAACTCCTGAAAGTACCGCGATTGGGTGGAAAGGCCTTTGAACAATGTGCGGGCTTTCTGAGAATTGCGGAAGCCGCCAATCCCCTGGATAATTCAGCGGTACATCCGGAAAGCTACGACATCGTCGAACGGATGGCGAAAGACCTGGGCGTGTCAGTAAAAGACCTGATGACCCAGACCGAGCAGCGGAAGAAAATTCAGTTACAAAAATACGTTACTGAAAAAGCAGGATTGCCCACCTTGCAGGACATTGTGAGCGAACTGGAAAAACCCGGTCGGGACCCGCGTCAACCCCTTACGGCCTTCGAATTCGATGCTTCCGTACGGAAGCCAGAAGATCTGCGGGAGGGGATGATTCTGCCCGGTATCGTTACCAACATTACGGCTTTCGGAGCCTTCGTGGACATCGGGGTGAAACAGGATGGACTGGTGCACGTATCGCAATTGTCGAATCGCTTTGTCCGGGATCCCAATGAGGTCGTTAAGTTGCAACAGCAGGTTCAGGTGAAAGTAGTGGAGGTCGATCTGACCCGCAAACGCATTGCTCTGACCATGAAATTCTGATAAAAAAAACGGGAAGCATGTAAAAAAATATGCTTCCCGTTTTGTCGTTTTTAGGACTGAATCCTTACATTCAAGCCGATATAGGGTATTTTAAACCGAAGTTTTTTGGAAGACAACAGGTCTTAAATAGCTGAAAATCAATTGTAAGTACTAGTCTTCCTTCACAACTCACTTAAACACTGGCTTATGCGTTTTTGGACTTTTCCGCTCCTTTGTACGCTAAGTATTTTACTTAGTTCCTGTGAATTATTTCGTACGACGACTCGTAGTAAACCCGTCAGTCGCCAAACCACGTACCGGGCACCTGTCAATCGTGCCTCTACGGCCTCGCGTTCTTCTTATGGCGGAACATCCGCCTCGCGATCGTATGCGGGGGCTTCGGCGGCGGCTTCCCCAGCTACACCGGCCAAATATGCTTTAACTAAAAAAGCGGAGTACAACCCAAAGGCAGTTCGGTACGACAAACAGCTGGTGAATGATTTAATCAATACCGCCAAGAGTTACGGCGGGACCAACTACCGAACGGGCGGGGGGACCAGTGTTGGGCTCGATTGTTCAGGATTGGTACAGGTAAGCTTTAAGCAGATCGGACTGAAACTGCCGCGTACGGCCGCCGAACAGGCCAATGTGGGACAATCGATCTCAGTAAGTGACTTACGGCCCGGCGACCTGGTCTTCTTCAACACGGAATACAAAGGTTTCGGTGCGAACCGAATCAATCATACGGGTATCGTCACGCACATCAATGGCTCCGAGGGTGTCATGTTTATCCACGCGTCCAGTAGTCGGGGCGTCATTGAAGACAACCTGTACAACGACTACTGGCAACGCGGATTCATCAAAGCTACGCGACTGCTGGATTAGGCCACCAGGCGTTTCCAGTCGGGATGCCGTTCCAGATACGTCCGTACGAATGAGCAGTTGGGTACGAGCTTGAGCTGGTTGTCGTCCAGGTACTGAAACGTTTTTTCGACCAGTGCCGAAGCTACGCCCTGACCTTCGAGTTCCTCCGGAACTTCCGTATGATCAAGAGCCAGCGTATGAGCATCCAGTACGCGATAGGTAATCAGAGCCGTATGCTGGTCGATTTGTAATTCAAATTGCTGATCGTCCTCGTTTACGTTGAGGGAAAGGGAGTCAAATTTCATCGTGTCGTTTCGTTGTAAAATAGAGCCCGGCGGAAGAACCGTCGGGCTTTAGTATTAAGAGGGATATTCCACGCGTTCGCCGGTTTGTACCGTGCCTTTGGGTTCCCGCAGGTACTTCCAACCTTCACTTAAAAAGCCCAGGCCATAGCCCACCATTTGCACGAAAACGGCCTGCACACTGAGAATGGCGACGGTAATGCTCTGATTCTGTTTCCAGGAATCAAAGAAAATCATCAGACAGTAGGCCAGCAGAGCCAGTACCGAAAGCTGAAACAAGGGTTTAAAAATGAGCAGTTGAAGCGGAAAGCTAAACAGCCATACGGTAAACGCGGCCGGGAAAAAATGTACCAGTTTCAGCGTATCCGGGAAAAAGCGGGTAATGTTGATGCGGGCTCGTCCGAAAAAACGAAGCTGTCGAAAAAAAGCCCCAAAGTCGGTCCGGCGTTTGTGGTAGATAAAAGCTTCGGGAATCAAAGCACTGCGAAAGCCCAGTTTGAGGGCCTGAATACTGAAAATAATGTCTTCACCCATTCGGGTAATCCGGAAACCGCCCGTTTGTTCCCATACCCGCCGACTCAGTCCCATATTGAAACTCCGGGGGTGAAAGGTACCGCCCGCATTCTTAGCTTTACCCCGAATGCCCCCCGTAGTAAAGAGGGAAGTCATCGAATAACTGATGGCCTTTTGTACGGGCGTAAAGCTGGGATGATCGCGGTCAGGGCCACCGTACAGATCGAGTTGCTGGCAATCGATTTCCCGGTTGACGATTTCCAGGTACTGCGGCTCCACCAGAGCATCCGAATCCAGAATAATAAACCAGTCGCCAGCTGCCCGTTCCATGCCGTAGTTGCGGGCAAAACCCTGTCCACTGTTGGGCTTTTCGTAATAACGAATGTCCAGAGCGGTCTCAAACGACCGAACGACGTGTTCCGCCCGTACGCTTGATCCATCTTCCACGACGACGACTTCAAAATTCCGAACCGTTTGTCGGGCCAGGCACGCCAGCAATTCGGCTAATTCGTCTGGACGGTTATACACGGGAATAATGATGGAAAAGCGACGCATGAATGGGGAAAGGGTTTGAATATAGTTTAAGGTTTGAATGGTGTTTGAGGTTTCATAAATGGTTCAAAGTTTGATTAATGTTTGAGGGTTTGAAGGCTGTCTGAATGTTTGATTAAGGTTTGAAGATTGGCGAGCTTTTAAATCACTTCCACAAACTTATCTTCTGAAACACCTTTTCTGGGAAGGCGACATTCGCTGTAGTCAAACCTTCAAACCTTTCTCAAACACGAATCAAACCTCAAACTCAATCAAATTCTTCAAACCTCTTTCAAACTACCTACGCTCCACCCAGTACCTCCAGCAGGCTTACTTCGTGAGCGGCGATAATCTGATCGACGAGGTCATCCGTCAGGGCCGTTGAAATGAAGAGACTTTCGAACTGCGAAGGAGCCAGGTACACACCGCGTTTCAGCATCGCCTGGAAATAGGCTCCGAACATACTGAGATCAGAAGCCTTGGCCGAGGCAAAATCCGTAACGGGCTGCTCGTTGAAGAAGAGCGTATACATCGAACCAATCCGGTTGATGGTAAAATTTTTGCCGGCTTTCTGGTTACCTGCCCGCAGACCGTTTTCCAGCTTGGCTCCGATGCGATCCAGTTCCGTATAGACTTCCGGATTTTCGTTGAGGTAGGTAAGCATGGCCTTTCCAGCGGCCATCGCAATGGGATTTCCCGAAAGCGTACCTGCCTGATACACGGGACCCGCCGGAGAGACAAAATCCATGATTTCCTTGCGGCCCCCGTAGGCTCCTACGGGCATACCGCCGCCAATGATTTTACCCAGTGTAGTTAAATCGGGTTGTACGGACGTGATGCCTTGAAAACCGGAAGCAGACAAACGAAAGCCCGTCATTACTTCGTCAAAGATCAGCAGAATTCCCTCTTTGTCACACAGTTCCCGTAAGCCTTCGAGAAAACCGGGCTCGGGCAATACCAGACCCATGTTTCCTACCACGGGTTCCAGGATAATGGCGGCAATCTGGCCTTTGTTGGCCTCTACCAGGGTTTCTACGGAATACAGATCATTGAAGGGAGCCGTCAGCGTATCGTTAGCGACGCCTTTGGTTACCCCCGGACTGTCAGGAACGCCCATCGTTACGGCCCCGCTACCGGCGGCAATCAGGAAGCTGTCGCCGTGACCGTGGTAGCAACCTTCGAACTTGATCATTTTTTCACGACCCGTGAAGCCACGAGCCACGCGAATGGCCGACATCGTAGCCTCGGTACCGGAATTCACCATCCGAACTTTCTCGATGGAGGGTACCATTGAAATGATGAGTTCCGCCATTTCTACTTCCCGACGGGTAGGAGCCCCGAAGGAAAACGAATGCTGAACCGCATCCGAAACGGCTTTCTGGATCATTTCATTGGCGTGGCCCAGAATCATCGGCCCCCAGGAGTTGATCAGTTCGATGTACTGGTTGTTATCTTCATCAATCAAATAAGGCCCTTGAGCTGCTTTGATAAATAGGGGATTGCCACCCACGGCCCGAAACGCCCGTACCGGCGAATTGACGCCACCAGGAATGACCTCTTTGGCTCGTTGAAAAAGTTGTTCAGATGTTGTCATGGAAGCAGAAGCAGTTATCCGTTTGAAGTTTACAGTTTTCAGTAATCTACCGTACCATTTGGGTGAGTAAGTACAAAGGCAAGAAGCTTTGCAAGAACAATAGGCTTTGAATTGATGAATGCTTAGTTAGACTGAAAACGGTAAACAGAAAACGGTAAACTCATTTATTTAACCTGAATAAATTGATAATTACTGAATTTTAGAACGTTGAAATTCTGATTGTCGGTGGATTGCCGATAGTCGAATCCACCCAGCGTATAGCCATCCTTGTAGGACTGATTTTTCAGACCTTTGGTAAAATCGCTACCGTACTTACCCAGCATACGACCGAAAAAGAGCATGGTGTCGTACCCAAGGTAGGCGTAATTAGACGGCAGTGTATTGACTTGCGTCATGTACTTCTGTCGAAAATCCAGTACCGCTGGATCGGTATCACTGCTAAACATGGAATCAAAGAAATACACATTCGAACCCGAAAATGTGGACGCCGAAGACGTATTCGTATTAAAGGCTTCGTAAGGAACCAGCAGGGGGACACCCAGGTTTGTACTGCGATTCCAGGAAATCACGCCGGGGCCTTCGCCGCTACCCGTAAAAGCAGCCAGAATGTGACCCGGCTTCTTACCCTTTAATTCAACGGTGAGGCTTTCGCTGCGACCGCGTTTCATGCCCAGTACCTGCACGCCATTGGTTTTTGCTACTTGAGCGTAGGTGGCAGCGAGTAGTGAATCCTGACGCGTATTGCCGTAGGCGATGTAGGTGGATTTAGGCGTGAAGCGTTGCGAAAACTGGAAGAGCAGACGAGCCTGTGATTCAACGGAGGGTTGTACCAGATACGTCTGGTTTTCCAGTAAAGAACTATTCGTCGAAATGGGATTGACGATGGGAATGTTCCGTTCGGCAGCCCAGGTCGTCGCTAATTCGTACGTAACCGGATACAGCGGTCCAATGAGTACATCCGATTGCTGAAACTGCGGATCACCGAATGCCTTCTGCATACTTTCAGCCGTATTATCCACTTCATAGGCCAGGACATTGACCGTGATCCCTTCGCTTTGCAGTTTTTTGACGGCCAGCCGGATGCCTTCGTACAGATCCACCACGAATTGATTGTTTGCCGAGTTTAGCTCATTCATTCGGAACGGGAAAAGGACAGCAACGGTATAGGCACTTTTCTTGCCTTTCGGGGCAGTCACTACCGGTGTATTTGGACCCGTTGGAGCCGTGCGGGGTTTCAGGGAAAACCGAGTAGTAAGTCGGGCGGCTAAATCCAGATCGGCCTTATTCGTTGACGTCCGCTGAATCAGAGCGACCAGGTTTTCGGCAATAATGGCATCATTCGGGTACTTGGTATGGAGCTGACGCAGCGTGGAAAGGTTCGTACACTGAGCCAGATAATACGCTTCCAGTGATTCAATGTCCTGCTTCATGCGTGCTTCCGGCAGGCGTTTAAGGGCATCCACACCGGCCGTAAACTGATCTTCTTCCAGCAGCACATTGGCGTACAGGTAGCGGGCATCAGCGATTTTTGACCAGTTGGGGTAACGGCTTTCTAACTGCCGTAAGTACGTGCGACTTTCGGCCAGCCGATCGCTTTTTAAACAGGCCAGAGCCATGAAGTAGTGACTGTAGGGTACCAGTTCGTTCTGGTAACGGGCCGAGGTGAGCGGAGCAAAGTACTCGCGGGCCAGATCGTATTTTTTATCGCGAAGAGCCCGTTCGCCCTTCTGGTACGCCTGCTGGTAGTCCGCAGGAGCGGTTTGGGCCAACACATTCAGCGAGAAAAGGATACTGAAAAAGATGAAGGTAAGTCGAATCATGAATACGTCTTTGAACAAAAGTAAATCAGAATGGACGGTCTTACCAACCGCCCCCAATATTTACGCAAAAGAAAGATACCAATCAAAAAGCCCCTTTCCGGTAGGTCAGGGGCTTTTGTCACGTTAGGCAGGCCATCGGGCCAGTTACCAACTATTTTTTCTTTTTGTTGGCCTGAGCTTCGGCTTGTTTTTTCGCTTCTTCCGCCGCTTTCAACTGTTTTTCGAGCATCTCAGAGAATTTCGATTTTTTCTTTTCTCCGCTCGAAATCTTGCGACGGTTTTCCTCCAGAATAGCCTTGATTTTGTCTTCGTCAACGAAGCGTTTGATCAATT
This sequence comes from Siphonobacter sp. BAB-5385, assembly GCF_002261125.1. NCBI lineage: Bacteria > Pseudomonadati > Bacteroidota > Cytophagia > Cytophagales > Cytophagaceae > Siphonobacter > Siphonobacter sp. BAB-5385. Next base: position 91,812 of record NZ_NMPS01000214.1, read on the forward strand.
GCTGTTGCCCGATTGTGATCAGGTTGGATACCAGATAGTACCAGGCCAGACCCGCCGGGAAGGAGTTCATGATGAAGAAGAACACGAGCGGCATGATGTAACCCAGCGTACGATAATCTACCGGACCCGGCGTGCTTACCGTCGTCTGGTTGTTGTAATACGCAAACAGAATGCTGGAACCCGTCATCATCACCGTAAACAAGCTGATGTGATTACCCAGAATCGGTAACGAGAAACCGAACTTAATCAAGTCATCGTACGCCGAAAGGTCATTGGTCCACAGGAAGGGCTGTTGACGCAGCTCAATCAGGTTCGGGAAAAGGAAGAACACCGACATCAGAATGGGCAGCGTCAGCAATTGCGGTACGCAGCCCGATAAAGGATTGACTCCCACCTGTTGGTACAGCTTCATCTGTTCCTGCTGCATTTTCTGAGCATCGTCGTCGCCGATTTTTTCTTTCAGGGCCGCAAGCTCCGGTTGTAACACCCGCATCTTCGCCATGGAAATGTAACTCTTGTACGTAAGAGGCGTCAGAATCAGTTTGATAATGAAGACCAGTACAAAAATCAGTACGCCGTAGTTGGAAATAAATCCACCGAGCAAATTGAACAGCGGAACGAATACATACCGGTTCACGGGTTTCAGGAAGGCGTAACCCAGGTACACGTTTTCGTTAAAGTCGGGAGCTACCTGCGTGGTAAGCTGGTAATCGTTCGGGCCAAAGTACAGCTTGAACTTGCCTTTACCCGCCGCCAGATCAGCCGCAGGCAGTTGTACTTCGGCTTCCAGCGTTTTCAGATTTTCCTCGTTATTGTCGGGGAAGGCCGTTGATTTCAGCTTTACACCCGAGAGGTTCGTACCTTCACCCACCAGACCGGATACAAAGTACATCTGCTTGAACGAAAGCCATTTGATCGGTTCTTCCAGCGTCTGCTCTTCCGTACCGGAACTATTCTGGCTCAGGTGATCGAAGGATTCATCCGTCGTTAAATAGTTGATGGTACTCTCATTCCGCAGTTTATTAACATCTTTCTCCGTACGGTCGATGGTATGTGACCAGAATAAACGGGCATTACCACCGAAATTCTTTGCGTTTAGATCGTACCCCAGCGTAAAACCTTTGCCGGGAAGCGTATAGCGTTGCTCGATGGTTTGGCCACTCGCCAGTTGGAGCGTGAAAGCTACCGTACCTGAACCATTTTCAGCAACTACCTGGCTTTGATCCGTCGTGGTAAAGAATAACTGACTGGCATCTACTTTGCCGGGACCGTTGGGCAATTCCAGTCCGAGACGGGAACCCTTGTCATCGAAAAGGTACAGCGGCTTTTGATCGTACGTTTTGTAGTTTTTGAGCAATACTTCCTTAATCCGGCCGCCCTGGGTAGTGAACGTGACGCGAACGTCTTTGTTCTCAAGGACTACTTCCTGAGAAGTGCCTTTCGCAGCGGATGAAAAGCTACCTAATGCGGCGGTGTCCAGCGTCGCAGCAGTAGAGACATTCTTCTTGGGAACACCCATTTGCTGGGGTTTCTGGGGTTGCGGCTTTTCTTCGGGCATCAGAAACTGGTACCCAAGCAACATGCCAACAATCAATAGCAACCCAATGATGGTATTACGATCCATAAGGATGGTGGGGAGACAACAAGGCTCCGGTGTAATTAGAGTTTAAAAAAATGAGCACGCAAAGTTCGGAAACAATCCCGAAAGCCCTGCGTGCTCGTCCTTTTTTTCCAGTAATAGAATGGAATTAATGTTAAACGGTAACCGACAGTGCCGATTGGTGGCAATAAAACCTAGGACCTAACGGCTTATCTTTTCTAAAAATATACTTTAGTTAGAATGAGATAATAGGTTAATGATCAGATGCTTGTTCCGTTTACTTAGAGCGATTTTATACGCCTACCGTTACCGATTCCCGTTTCGCCAGGGAGTAAGTAAGGGCTGCTTTCACGAAATGCACGAAGAGCGGAGCTGGACTCAACACCGTACTTTTATACTCGGGGTGGAACTGCACACCGATAAAGAAGGGGTGAACGTCAGGTTTCAGCTCAATGATTTCGACCAGTTTACTTTCCGGATTGATACCTGAGGTAACCAGACCAGCAGAATTCAATTGCTTCAGATACGCATTGTTGAATTCGTACCGGTGACGGTGACGCTCGGAGATTTTCTTCTTGCCGTAAATCTGATGGGCGAGTGAATCTTTTTGCAGATCACAAGGCCAGGCTCCCAGTCGCATGGTACCGCCTTTGGCTTTGATGGCTTTCTGCTCCTGCATCAGGTCAATGACCGGATTCGGGGTGGAAGGTTCCAGCTCGGAAGAGGAAGCACCGGCAATGCCCGCTACGTTGCGAGCGTACTCGATGACGGCCATCTGCATACCTAAGCAAATACCGAAGAACGGAATCTTGTTCTCGCGGGCGAGTTGTACGGCCCGGATTTTTCCTTCCAGACCCCGCTCACCAAAACCCGGAGCTACCAGAATTCCATCCAGATTGAGCAATTGCTCAATCACTTCTTCCTGTTCCAGGGTTTCCGAAGAAATCCATTCTACCTTAACCCGGCACTCGTTTTCAGCACCGGCGTGGATGAAAGCTTCCGCAATGGATTTGTAGGCGTCTTTCAGTTCGACGTACTTACCTACCAGACCTACCGTAATCTGGTCCGTTGGGTTTTTGTACTTGCCGAGGAAATCTTTCCAGGAATCCAGGTCGGGTTCCTGATCGTTGTACAGATTGAGTTTGTACAACGCCCGCTGATCGAGCTTTTCCTTTTTCATCAACAGCGGCACATCGTAGATGGTCTCGGCGTCGATGGATTCGATTACGTCGTTAGGCTGTACGTTGCAGAAGAGAGCGATCTTGCGACGCATATCCTGCGGAATCGGGTGCTCGGTACGGCAAACCAGAATATCGGCCTGAATACCGGATTCCGAAAGCGTACGAACCGAGTGTTGCGTCGGTTTGGTTTTCAATTCACCCGCCGAACTCAGGTACGGAACCAGAGTCAGGTGAATGAAAAGCGTATTGTTCTCGCCCAGTTCATACTTCAGCTGACGGGCAGCTTCGATGATGGGTAAGGATTCAATATCACCTACGCAACCGCCGATTTCAGTAATGACAATGTCAAAATTACCCGTCGTACCCAACGCCGTAATGCAGCGTTTGATTTCGTCGGTAATGTGAGGGACCACCTGAACCGTTTTACCGAGGTACTTACCCTCGCGTTCGGCCATGATGACGTTGTAGTAGATACGACCCGTCGTCACGTTGTTATCCTGTGACGTAGGAACGTTCAGAAAGCGTTCGTAGTGACCTAGATCCAGGTCCGTTTCGGCTCCATCATCGGTAACGTAGCATTCGCCGTGCTCATACGGATTGAGCGTACCGGGATCGACGTTAATGTAAGGATCGATTTTCTGAATAGTAACGGAAAGACCCCTGGCTTGCAGAAGTTTAGCTAACGAGGAGGCGACAATGCCTTTGCCGAGAGAAGATGCAACCCCGCCCGTAACAAAGATATATTTCGTCGGTTTGGCCGTGGACATGACGACGTGTATGATTTGTGTACGGGATACAAAGATAATAGCAAAAGTTTAGAGTTTTCGGTTTTCGGTTGACAGTTTTTTTGACCGGAGTACTTAAAAAATTGGCCGTCAGCCGATTGGCTGCTGAATAAAAAATGAAAATAATGAAATGGCTTTCCAACGTTAGGATATACGCCTGGGTCCTGGTGAAAAAAGGGAAATCAATGAAAAAAACTACTTTTCTTCTGCTGGTACTAGCTGTGGCCTGTCAAAAAAACAAATCCGTTGAGCCGGTACTAAGGCCTTGTTTGGCAGAGAATGCCGCTACGGATGTCAAAACGTTTCGACAGCAATTGCTGGGCAAATGGAAACTTGTCTATACGAGTTCATCCGTTACGAATTATACCGCTCCGGTACCGAACGTGGAAATGATTTTCGCCGATACGAATCACATTGAAGTTCGAAAAGAGAAAAGTGTGCTGTACAAGGGAAGCTATCAACTTATTAAACTAGAAAAAGGAGTTGCCATTGCTGATTCCTTGGGCCTTGCCAGGTATGGAACCAGACCTGACAATTACCTAAGTGGGCGATTGTTTGTATGCCCTGAAGCCATGCAGATTGATTTGGCCGTAGGATCATATGTAGACCTACCTAATCGTCTGTTTAAGCGTTTGCAATAAAGCTGGAAGATACCAAACAAAAAAAGAAAGACCCCAGCCGTAAGCAGTCGGGGTCTTTTTGTTGGTGTATGTGGGTAAAACGGCACTTCTTATCCTGAAATTGTGTTACTGAAAAATAAGCTCATAATTTTCCAGGAATGTGCTATGAATCAGCAACCTATTTATGAACTCAGTATCCAGCCCTATCCCGCTTTACCCGACCAGCGGCGGCGAGACGCGTCCGTGGTGTACTTTTCTAATCTGAAAAAAACGGTAGAATTTTTGTTAACTACGCTGAACATTCATGGCTGGGAACCTCAGGTGAGTTACTCAACGATTTACCGAAATTTACAGTTACGGGATAAGTTCTGGCAGGATTACGAAGTGAGTGGGGTAAAGTTTTTCCGGGTGGTCATTTCCAAGCAAATTCTGAATCCGGTACTGCCCGCCGTGGAGATGGAAGATTACCCGCGTAAACCCCGACGCTAGTGGCAAAACTATGCAAATTACTTCCGGAAAGCTGTAATGCCGAAGCACACCAGGATGCCGAACTTTGTATCTGTAATGGAAGTAGTTATGGAAACGCTTGAAACATCCACCGAATCTTTACGTATACCCGTCACGGGCATGAGCTGTGCGGCCTGTGCCCAAAGCGTGGAAACCATACTGACGAAACAGCCTGGCGTAGAAACCACAACGGTCAACTTCGCCGACGAATCCGCCCGTATTGTTTTTGATCCGCAGCAAACGTCCCTGGAAAAGCTACAAAAGGCCGTACAGGGCATTGGCTATGGGTTGATCATTGATGCGGAGAGTGCTCAGGAAAAGCAGGCCGAATACAAAGAAAATCGCCTCAAAACCTTACAGTCTAACCTGATCTGGTCGGCCATACTGACGATTCCGGTGGTAGTACTGGGGATGGTATGGATGGACTGGCCGCCCGCCAACTACCTGATGTGGGGACTGAGTACGCCGGTACTTTTCTGGTTCGGGCGGAAGTTCTTCGTCAATGCCGTCAAGCAGGCCCGCTTCGGACAAACTTCCATGGATACACTGGTCGCGATGAGCACGGGTATTGCCTATGCCTTCAGCGTGTTCAACACGATATATCCGGAATTTTGGCATCAGCGGGGATTGCATCCACACGTGTATTTTGAAGCAGCGGCGGTCGTAGTAACGTTTATTCTGCTGGGCAAATGGCTGGAAGAACGGGCTAAGTCTAATACGTCTTCGGCCATCAAAAAACTAATGGGGCTGCAACCGCAGACGGTCATACGAATTGAAAACGGCGAGGAAGTACAGGTGCCTCTCGCCGAAGTAGGCGTGGGCGATCGTCTGCTGGTACGGCCCGGTGATAAGATACCCGTGGATGGGCAGGTCAAATCAGGCCAGTCGTACGTTGATGAGAGTATGATCTCGGGGGAACCCATTCCCGTAGAAAAAACGAAGGGGACCAAGGTATTTGCCGGAACCGTCAATCAGCAGGGGAGTTTTCACTTCATTGCCCAAAAAGTAGGCAGCGATACCTTACTGGCTCAGATCATCCGGCAGGTACAGGAAGCTCAGGGGAGTAAAGCCCCCATTCAGCGACTGGTTGATAAAATTGCGGGTATTTTCGTTCCAGTAGTCTTAGGAATTGCCGTACTGACGTTTGTGGTCTGGTGGCTGATAGGTGGCGAAAACGCCCTTACGTACGCCCTGCTTAATGCCGTCACGGTACTGGTCATTGCCTGTCCCTGTGCTCTGGGACTGGCGACGCCCACAGCGATTATGGTTGGGGTAGGTAAGGGAGCCGAAAACGGCATTCTGATCAAAGACGCGGAAAGCCTGGAACGAGCCTACCGCATGGATACCCTTATTCTGGATAAAACCGGAACGATCACCGAAGGCAAGCCCAGCGTAACGGATAGCCAATGGAGCGACGAAGCCTGGAAACCCGTCTTGTTAGGCCTGGAAAGTCAATCGACGCACCCGCTGGCTCAGGCTATTGTACAAGCTCTGAAAGCAGAGAAAGTAAAACCAGCCGCGGTGTCGGCTTTGGAAAATGTACCCGGGAAGGGCATCCGCGGTCAGGTAGAAGGCGTAGTTTTTCGGGCAGGAAGTCCCCGCTGGATGGAGGCCGAAGGCGTAGTACTGGACCACTGGCCCGTACAGCAGTGGCAAAATCAGGCTCGTACGGTGATTGTACTGGCTCGGGAGCAGGTAGTGCTGGCCGTACTGGCGATCAACGACCCGATCAAAGCTCATTCAAAAGAAGCCATTACGCAGTTGCGAAAGCAAGGCGTGCAGGTACTCATGCTGACGGGCGATAATGCCCAGACGGCCGCTCAGGTGGCGGCAGAAGTGGGCGTAACTGAGTTCCGGGCGGAAGTCCTGCCCGGTGATAAAGCCGAGGTGGTGAAAGCCTACCAGAGCCAGGGAAAGGTAGTCGCCATGGTAGGCGACGGCATCAACGACTCGCAGGCGTTGGCTCAGGCCGACGTAAGTATTGCGATGGGGCACGGCTCGGATGTGGCGATGGACGTAGCAAAAATGACATTGATTTCAGGGGACTTACTGCAATTACCCAAAGCACTACGAATTTCCCGACTGACGGTACACGCCATTCGACAGAATCTGTTCTGGGCTTTCATTTACAATGTCATCGGTATTCCCATTGCCGCCGGGGTATTGTACCCGTTGAACGGATTTTTACTGAATCCCATGATCGCCGGAGCAGCCATGGCCCTGAGTTCGGTATCCGTCGTGATGAATAGTCTACGGTTAAAGTACCGGAGGGTTTGATTTTTAATGAAATAAATAAATGAAGGAGTAGATTAGCTGTTTTCAGAGTACGGACAGGTCAGGTGCTTAACTGAAAACAGAAAATTAAAAACCGCAGCGGCGGACCGCTGTAAACTAAACACATGGAAACGATTCAATTCAAAACTAATATCAACTGCAGCAATTGCGTAGCCAAAGTTTCTCCGTTTCTGAATCAGGAAGATTCGATTGATAATTGGAAAGTAGACACTAACAATCCGGATAAAATTCTAACGGTGGAAGGAGAGGAGCTGGAAGCCGCAACCGTCATTCAAACTGTCGAAAAAGCTGGATTTAAGGCGGAGTTGCAATAATTGGGAAATTCTAATGGAGTTAGGGAACCTGCACCAGTCTAGTTTCTATACAAAAGAAGTTCTTAACCCCGAAGGGGTTCAATTTGAATAGCCCGTATGCAATGCGGGGAACGGTTACCTCTTGTAACTACAATTACTTCTCTAATGAAGGCAATTGGAAACGGCCAAAGGGCGGGTATAGGTTTGGAAACCTGCACCAGTCGCAAACGGTACCAGTCTAGCCCCCATGTGCAATGTGGGGGTCGAGAATAGTATCCATCAAACACAAAAAAGCCGATTCCCTAAAGAATCGGCTTTTTTATTCTATTGCTCTACGGACAACGGTTCATTCACCGCTTCGTGCCAGGGCAAACCGTGTTTATTCAACAAATCCATAAACGGATCGGGATCCATCTGCTCACAGTTCCAGACGCCGGGTTGCATCCACACCCCGTCGCACATCAGCTTGGCTCCAATCATGGCAGGTACGCCCGTCGTGTAGCTTACGCCCTGAGCCTGCGTATCCTTGTAGGCATCCTGGTGCTTGCAGTTGTTCCAAACGAAGTAGGTTTTTTCCTGACCATCTTTACCAATACCCCGAATCTGGCAACCGATGGACGTTTCACCCGTATAATTTTCGCCCAGCGTACCGGGTTCGGGTAGTAAAGCTTTCAGGAATTCCAGCGGAACCACATCCATACCCTGGAACTTGATGGGCTGAATGCTGGTCATACCCACGTTTTCGAGCACCTGTAAGTGGGTAATGTACTGCTGACCAAACGTCATCCAGAAACGGGCCCGCTTCAGCGTTGGGAAGTTCTTCACCAACGATTCCAGTTCTTCGTGGTACAGAACGTAACTCTCTTTAAGACCGACGTTCGGGTATTCGATGGGTTTATGAACGCTCATGGCGGGAATTTCCACCCATTCGCCATTCTCCCAGTACCGACCCGGCTGCGTAATTTCCCGGATGTTGATTTCAGGGTTAAAGTTCGTAGCAAAGGCTTTTCCGTGATCACCGGCATTGCAGTCTACGATGTCGAGGTACTGCATTTCCGAGAACTGATGCTTATTCGCATACGCCGTAAACACCTGCGTTACGCCCGGATCAAAACCACAGCCCAGTAAGGCCATCAATCCAGCTTTCTGGAAGCGATCCTGATAGGCCCATTGCCAGGAGTATTCGAACTTCGCTACGTCTTTGGGCTCGTAGTTGGCCGTATCCAGGTAATGTACACCTGTTTCCAGACAGGCATCCATGATGGTCAGATCCTGGTAGGGCAGAGCCACATTGATGACCATGAAGGGTTTAAAGTCGTTGATCAATGCAACTAACTCAGCTACGTTGTCAGCGTCCACCTGGGCCGTCTGAATGGGCGTAGGAAGGCCATGCTCACGAGCTTCGGCGGCAATTTTATCACACTTGGACTTGGTACGCGAGGCCAACAGGATTTCGCTAAAAGAATCCGGATTCATGGCTACTTTCTTAGAAACCACATTGCCTACGCCACCGGCACCAATAATTAAAACTTTCTTGCTCATTTTCAGTAGTGTATGAACGATACGTGATGGAAAAGTTCGGTTTTAGATGATGAAAAAGTGAAAATACAGGCTTCAAAAAGGGTATTCCCACGGCATTTCCGGCTCACTGGCCGCAAAAATAGTAGTTCCGTTGGAAATGGATGGCTTTCAACTCAGGATCGCAAAAAATTATAACACCAGACTACGCCAGCGACGAAAAAATAATGGGCGAGGAAAATGGCCGTCAGGTAGGCTGAAAGTTTCAAATCCGGCGATTTCGGGTGGATTTTAAAGAAAGACCACCAGAAAATCACAGCCAGAATACCGCTCACCGTACCTAAAATCAGGATACCCCAGAGATTGGGCTGCAGGATTTCTTCCGACCAAAGCCAGCCGTACGCCAGTGCAAACGCAAAGCCTACCGCATAGTGAGCAACGGTCCCTACTGCAACGGCCAGTGGTGAATACGACAGTTCACCCGAAGGCTTGGTTTGAAACGTGAGAAGAGTTCCTAACACGTTGATAACTTTCGTTTTGTAACCCGTCAGAAAACTCATCAGGTACATAAACAACGTCATGAGCGACGTGCCAGCAATGCTGGCAACCAGAAGTTCGAAGATATTCATAGGTGGAATGGATCGTTTTTCAGGGAAAAAAGAAAGAACTGTTCCAACAAAGCTTAACAGGGGACGCTTTGACCCCATCCGCCCCTGCTCTGGATAATCCGTCGTATATTTGGCCTTTCATCGTACCCGAATTCTATGTCATTTGCCAATCTTGGTCTTTCCGAACCCCTGCTGAAAGCAATCGCTGAACAGCAGTATACACAACCGTATCCTATTCAAAAAGAAGCAATTCCTGCGATTCTGGCGGGAAAAGACCTCTTTGGAATTGCGAAAACCGGTTCGGGAAAAACGGCCAGTTTTGCTCTGCCCATCCTGGAACTCTTTCAGCAGAAGCCTTCGACTCGCAACCGTTCGCCCAAAGCACTGGTGCTGGTGCCCACCCGTGAGCTGGCGATGCAGATTGCCGAAGTATTTCAGACGTTTAGTACCCGCCTTCCCCGAAAAATAAGAACGCTGGCGGTATACGGCGGGGTATCGATCAATCCCCAGATGAAGGCAATGTTAGGTACGGAGATTCTGGTAGCCACGCCGGGTCGTCTGCTGGATCTGATGCAGAACAAGGCTGTGTCGCTGGCCGAGGTGGAAATATTGGTGCTCGATGAAGCGGACAAAATGCTGAATCTGGGTTTTGCTGAAGAAATGAAACAGGTATTTGCCCGCTTGCCCCGCAAACGGCAGAGCCTGTTGTTTTCGGCTACGCTGGGTGATGCCATTGAAGGGATCAACCAGCAATTACTGAATAATCCGGTAAAAATTGAGATCGTTGAAGAAGAGCAAAACCTGGATTTAATTCAGCAGGTAGCGTATCGGGTGGCGGACGAACGTAAAGGTCCTTTCCTTCGGTATCTGATCAAGAGTCAGGACATGCAGCAAGTACTGGTCTTCGTATCCTCCACGCGTACGGCGGACAATCTGGTCGTGAAACTGAATAAAAACGGCATTCAGGCCTACGCCATGCACAGTCAGAAAAGCCAGGGAGCCCGGGTGCAGGCCCTGAATCGGTTCAAATCCGGAGAAATTCGGGTACTGGTGGCCACGGACCTGATTGGTCGGGGAATCGACATTCAGTTTCTTCCCTACGTGATCAATTATGAGTTACCCCGTTCGCCCAAGGATTACGTACACCGGATTGGCCGTACCGGACGAGCGGAAGCCTCCGGTGAAGCGATTTCGCTTATTACACCCGAGGATGAACACCACTTCAAAATCATTCAGAAGAAAATGGGAAAAAGCGTGGACATACGCGAAAGTGATGAAGTGAATTTACACGGCTTTTAATTCGGTATTTAAAATTTATTCTTTACCTTGGCTAACGTTAACCACGCGTTAGCGTATATCCCATTTGTGAACAGTATCTATTCTTTTTTCGCTTATCTATCCTGAACAGGCCGCTTACTGTTCACACTTTTTAAAGGTACGACTTGGCTTGTTGATACGATTACCGCTTCGTAATAAATCCACCATTTTTAAGTACTTTTCCCTAGTAAGATGTATCCGTATGGATGATCTAACGGGTAGGGTATGGTCGTTTTTAAATTCAGTATCGTTTCTGGAGTACGTAAGAATTTGCATGAACTTGTTTTTTTAAGAGCCCTTAAAAAAGACTGGTATGAATTCTCGTCAGTTACATCTGCTGAGTGCGGGTTACCTATTGCTGCCAAATCTCGTCTTCTTTTATTACTGGTTCAATACAATAGTTGCCTGTATTGCCATTCCTCTGCTGTTGTTAGTATATGCATATCAGGTTCGGACTTTACCGATTGGACAATCCATCCGGCGTAAAGATGTATCTATCGTTGCGGCCTTCGCTCTGTTTATTACCCTGATTTCGGGCGTTAGCGGATTGTGTCATCAAACGTTTGACTATTGGGCCCACAATACCAAGCATTATGATTTATTCGTGCACGACTGGCCCTTAAAAATGCCTGAAAGAGGACCTAATGTTTCGTACTATTTTGGCTACTACGTAGTGCCTGGATTAGTATCCAAAATTACCCATCAATTAAGTGAATCAGCTATATTTATCTGGACGTATGTAGGTTTCTTTCTGGGATTATTCTGGATTTATCTGATACTTAATCGGAAAATAGTTCTGGTATTGCTGGCCCTGACGATCGGAGATACGGCCCATGTACTGAAAACTTTCTTTGCTAAATTTTCAGTACATTTCTATGATTATCAGGACTTTGGTGTGGAAATCTGGTCGAACTTTGAAAACCTCCTCTGGGTACCCAATCAATCGATTCCTTCGTTCATTATGGCTGGAATGTTAGTTTTTGCTCTCAAATACAGACAGGATGTTGAAGACAGTTTTTTTGCTATTGTACTTTCGTTCTGGTGGGCTGTATTTCCCGCCCTTACCATGAGTTTATTAATGGCGATTATGGTCATTCGAAACTTTATTTTATCACATTACAGGCGTAATTGGTTTACATTTATTTTGAAGTTAGTAGTGCCAGCTTTAATCGTATTACCCGCTCTCTTCTATTTTTCTTCCCATCAGCAAGTACCCATTTCTGGCTTCATCTGGACTTTTCGTGAAGATCATGTAAATACCTTCAAAGAGTTTGCTACGAATATTGGCTTAAATCTATTGCTGTTCTTTCTGGCCCGGCGGTATTTAAGACAATACAGTCAACTCTTACCAGACTATTTATTTAATACTATTTTAGTTTTAATTCTGTTCTTTTCCCTGTATCGAATGGGTAAAGTCAATGATTTTCTCTTCCGGGGCCCGATGCCTTATTTAATTGTTATTGGTTCATATCTGCTTGAGCCCCTGTCTAATTTGATCAAACCCATTCGTATAGTCAAAGAGGTTCCCGGTAAAAGTCAATTCATAACGATTTGTTTACTGCTCGTATTTTCATCCTGCTTCATTGCCATCGGTCGGATCATTCGAGCGGTTCGCGTGAATCAACTCACGGCTTATTATTTTCCCAAGAACGTAGCATTTACTCCGGTTCCGTACAATGCTTATCCGAATACGTACCTGGTATTAAAAGAACGCTGGACCTTACGCGAAGCAAATCAATACCTGGGTAAGTCAGATTCAATTTACGAACAATATCTGGCATCTAAAAAGTAGTTTTATCTCCCCAAAAGGGCGATATGTTTTTAACATATCGCCCTTTTTACTTAACCAATACCAGGTTAATCTACCCGAATAGAATCGGTTTGTACGGGCAGGGGCGGCTTGTTGGTATGAATAACGTAGGTGCCTTTTTGTGGAGGTACAAAGGTGAGGGCTGTATCCGTCACGACTACAACCTGTGAACAGGCATGGTTATGATTTACATATCCTGAATTAGCCTGTAGGCGATACGTAAATTCACTTTCCTTTTCCAATAGAAGGTTCATGTCCTGGTAACACGGATTGGGTTCCTGCACCCGAAGGTTGATCCGGAGTGGTTTGGAAACTTGTCCCGTTTCAGGAAGTTGGGTGATTCGAGCAAAAACGGGTTCGATCCGGAGTGTAAACGAATCAATAGAACGCTCGCAGGCAGTCAGACTCACGGTGGTGAGGAATATCAGCCAATACTTTTTCATGAATAGATAACTCAGAACGTGGTAGATGGAATAACTTCTGTAGCTTGAATTACGGGCAGGATTGGTTGTAGAAGACCACGCGTTCGCCCAGTTCTTGCCAGTCGCGACGTGTAGCCGTTGGATAACGCTCTAGAAAAGCTGGGCAGTCGGACATGACTTTTTGGTGAATCTGCTCAACGTCAGTCGGACGAGCCAGGAAAAAAGCATGATTGTTTTTCACCAGAATATAGCTGAGTTCCTGCTGCCGGCTAATGGTGAAATTGCCGAAGGTAAATCCCGGCGAATTTTTCCAACCCGAAGGATCGAAATACAGAGCCAAAGGACCGTCCGTTGGCGTCAATCGTTCCAGTAATACTGATTTATCAGTTCTCGGATTCGTAACGCGTTCAAACAGTACATACTCGCGTTCGCGGGGAATGCTGCCCGTTCGGTAGGCAAAATCAGGAATCTGCTGGGCAATTACCCGCAGTTCAACACTCCTGAACTTCTGCTTTTCGTGATCGGGAATTTGTACGGTTACGCTAGCGGGTGAGGCGTTGGTAAGTGAAACAATGCGAACTTCACCGACCAGCGTATCGCCCTGCGTAGTGATGACGAAACCTTCGACGGGTTGCGTGATGGCCCCCAGGGGCTGGTACTGAGCTCGGGCGACGGTACTGGCCAGCAGGGCTAACGTGATAAAAAAATAGTTCATGGCTTTTGTTTCCACGAACCTAGTAGAAGAGATGCGTAGCTTATAGACGAACCTGACTGAATTGCTGAAAACATCGTCTGAACTGTATCGACAGGAAGAAACAGATTGGGTAAGAAAAAGCCCGGTACGAACCGGGCTGATTAAAAAAGACAGTAGGATTGAAACAGGCTGCTTAATTTTTAACCCGGACGTACTTCTCCACGATAACGTGGTTAATACCCATCTCCTTCACTTCTTCCTTGCCCGTCTGAATAAGCGTATCCTGTTTAATTTCTACAGTAAAATCAAAACTTTTTCCTTCGTATGGTCGGTAACTACAGTATTCTACCTGTTCCGTATACCGATCTCCTTCATGTGTGTAGGTACCACCTCCGGCCACGAACGAAGCCGTCGTAGAATCTTTCCCGCCGTTTGTATCGTGATTAAGGAATGAAAAATGAGTCGCATTCAGAATTTTGATCATTTTCTTACCCGACCAGTCATCCGTAGTGGTTCGACCCTTTTCGATTTTAGCCGAGGATACTAATTGCCAGGTTCCCTGAAGGTCATCATGGGATTGGCAGGCGGTTAGGCTTACGAAAAAAAAGCCAGCAAAGAGAAATTTCATCAGTTTAGAGAGGTTTGAGAACAGGGGCGAAGTAACGAAAAAATTTAGCTCACCCCGATTTTAAATCGTTATGGAATGATCGGGGTGGAATGGTTTCGCGTCT
>NZ_NMPS01000215.1:0-29366 GCF_002261125.1 Siphonobacter sp. BAB-5385
ACCGCCTTCGATATACACCAGGTTCGGTCCGGTCGGCTGGCCTTTAAAGCTTTTGGGCGTCGAGAAACCTTCTTTTGCGTTGTAAGCGATACCCGTGGCGGTACTGTTCTTACCAATATGCACACTATCCGGCCGCTTGTTTTTCTTACAGGACGTGGTGAGTAGCATCAATGCTCCCAGCCAATAAAAAAGCGTTTTCGTTTTCATCATAGCTTATGTATTAGGGTGTATACGGATCTGGATCTGCGGGTGCGTTAGTACCAAACTGGCGTTAACCCGCGGTAATTAGTTACAGGCAAAGCGTTCCGGTAGTTTGCAAAAAATAATGCGACGAAGCGTACCTTCAGACTTCACTTTTTGTATAAACTGCGGTGGTATATCGTAAGATGTCGTTCGTACGCATTCGTAAAAATCAGTCAGGCATACGGCTACCCTTTCTTTGGTAGCACTTCCTTTATATGTAGAAATAACCTCTCCAGACGAGCAGAGTTTAAAAAATTTTAATCATCCTTGTAGCCAATTACGCTTCCTTTTCTCGCTACGTATGAACCGTTATCTCAATCCGCTTTTCTTCTTTTACCTAGTGTTTTCGCTGTTTGCTGCGGGTAGCCTACAGGCTCAATCTTTTGCGAAAGGGGCTGATGTGGGCTGGCTTCAGCAGATGGAAGCCACGGGTTATGTTTTTTACAATGAGCAGGGAAAGCCTCAGGATTGCCTGGAAATTCTTCGGGATCACGGGATTAATTCCATTCGTTTACGCGTGTTTGTGAATCCCAATGACGATAAGATCAACGGCCATTGCCGGAAGGAAGAAGTGGTAGCGATGTCGAAACGAGCCCAGAACATGGGCTTTCGGATTATGATTGACTTTCATTATAGCGATTCCTGGGCAGATCCGGGCAAACAGGTGAAACCCGCAGCCTGGACTAATCATTCCGTCGAGCAGCTAAAGCAGGATGTCTACGATCACACGCTGGATGTGATGCAGGCTTTGCAACAAGCCGGAGTACGTCCGGAATGGGTACAGATCGGTAACGAAATTCGGGGAGGCATGCTGCGGCCCGAAGGCAGTACGGATCATTATCCACAGCTGGCCAGTTTCATTACCCGTGGCTATCAGGCGGTGAAAAAAGTGAGTCCTTCTTCCAAAGTCATCGTCCATCTGGATCGGGGGAATGATAAAGCCTACTTTAAGCAATTTTTTGATGGCATCAACGCCTATGGAGCGAAGTACGATGTCATTGGCCTGTCTTATTACCCCTACTGGCTAAAACAGGACTACACCGAATCCATTCAGAATCTACAGGAAAACCTAACGGCTCTGGTAAGCCGATACAGCAAGGAGGTGATGATTACTGAAGTGGGTGGTGAAGATACGGCCGTTGATAACACCTACGCTATGCTGGTTGCCGTACTGGATACGGTTCGAGCCGTACCGAATGGAAAAGGATTAGGCGTTTTTTACTGGGAACCGCAGGGAGCAAAAAGCTGGAGTCACTACGCGTTGAGTGCCTGGGGAGCCGATGGTAAACCCACAAAAGCCCTGAAAGCTTTCCTAAAGTAAGAAAAGGTAGAAAAGAACGGTACCCATCGCATGGCATTTCGTGCGTTTTATGGCAAAAAGACTGATGCGATGGGTACACCTTACTTATGAGCTGTTGCCCTTAACTGTTTTCCTTTAAAGCAAGCCAAACTTAAGACCAATGTTAACGGTCCAGAATGCGTTTGGGTTTACCCAGACAACCGTAGAACCGGGGCTAATTACCTCCTGCTCACTGCCCATAATGCGGTGATAGCTACCTTCGGCAAACACCCCAATTCCGATCAGCGATACAACAATTCCCAGTTTCGGGGCCACGCCAAACCGATCACTGCCATAGGTGAGTTCACGCTCATTCTGGCTGGTAATCCGGCTTTTGATTTGGTACTTACCCGCCTCCACACCCAGGTACGGGCGAATGACTCCCCGGGTAAAGGAGTACTCGATTAAACCCGTCAACGGAACCACTGTATTTTTTTGCTGGAATGCTGACTGGGTAGAGCTGATGCTGGGCATCGTCAGGTATTTGGCCGCGGCACCAATGGCTACTTTGCCTAATTGTACTTTCGCAGCAGCTCCGACGCCGTAGCTGAACTTTTCATCCTGCCACGAGGACTTCGTACCCACCCCGTGCACATACAGCCCGAACTGACTGTAGGCGGACGTGGATAACAGGCAGAAAAGGGCGAATAATCCGTATGTATATCTTCTCATTTCAAACCACTCAGGCGTGTATCAAACCGTTTGTTGTGCTTCATAAGCGATCAGACCTGCTGGAAAACCGATGCATTCTGCGATATGTAAGATTGTGCTCATGATTTGTTCAAGCTAGTAAGTATCTGGCGTTTAACCTGTAATACGCTCCTTGTTCGCCTTCTACTGAACCAAAGTATCCCATTGAACAGCACAAGATACAACCCTTCAAACCGAATGGATTTTCTGTAAAGCAAAATAGTAAGCGTATACAACTGAGAAGGGATATTTAGCCCATTTTTATACGATGATCTTACTAATAACGCTACGCTAACACGTAGTCCTTCGGCATACGAACCTAAAGTTTATAATGATTCCGTATCATCCGTTCGTAGGTCGATTCGGGTAGGATTCGTTTCAGCAGGACCGAGAGTTTTTCAAGCGGTTTTCCAATCCGGTAGATTCGCTTTACGTTTGGACTTTCAATGATAGAACCTACCAAGGGTCCAAACACGTCGGCACTAATACCCTGATCGACACTTTCGTCAATCATCTGGTACGTACGATCAAAATCCTGTTTGTAAATATTGTCATCCGCCAGTTTTGCCTTGACCCGATTCTTGTTGATATCGGTCTTCACGCCGCCGGGCTGGATGGAACAAACCTGTACGCCATACGTAGTCAGCTCCAGCCGTAACGTTTCAGTCAGTCGATCCAGAGCCGATTTCGAAGCACTGTAACCCCCCCGAAAGGGCAGACCCGCTTCGGCGGCGATGGATGAGATGTTGATAATGTACCCTTTTTGCTGCTTTCGCATGGTAGGCAGAACGGCCTGGATGGTACGTAAACTTCCCATCAAGTTTGTATCCATCACGCGTTGAAATTCATCGATGGGCAAGTACTCCAGGGGAGCGGCAATGCCCAGTCCGGCATTATTGATGAGCACATCCAGGCGACCCGATTCCTTCAAAATCCGCTCCAGGGCGTTTTGAATACTGGCCGAATCGCAAACATCCATATTCAGTGTTTTGAACGGCTTGGTCTGACGTTCAATGGATCGGGACGTGCCATAGACCTGATATCCTTTACCAGCCAAATACGTTGCGATTTGCTCCCCTAAGCCCGAAGAAGCCCCTGTAATTAATATAACCTTAGACATTTGAAACGTAGGAAAATTCGTAAACGGACGATCCAAAAGGTATGAATCATGGATTAAATGTAGGGCAGTCCTTGCCGGTTTGTATCCAAAGACGGGTTATTTTCATCAACCATCCGTTTTGAAGACTGGAATAAAGGCCGTGGGTAAGCGGCAGGTTCAGGCTGGATTACGGATTTCAAAGTCTCATTCTCTAAGTACGTATTACACGTTTAGGCTAGACCGTCAGGTACGTTTCGAGCAAAATTTTCAAAAGTCGGACCCTTTTTTTGGAAATAAGCCGAACGCGGGCCTTACCTTTGCCGCCATGCCTCCTTTCATCAAATCCATTAGCGTTGTCTTTCTGACCGGCCTTTTGCTGGTGAGGACGTTGGTGGTGCCGATGGTTTTTCTGGATTTCAGCCTGCGTCAGGAGTACATCAAAACGTACCTGTGCGAGAATCGATCTCGTCCGGAATTGCACTGCGATGGTACCTGTTATCTGGCTAAAAAATTAAAGGCTACGCAGGATTCCGAGGAAAAACAGGCCAGCCAACGCTTTTTATCCCAACTGCTTGAAATGCCCGCGGAACTTTCCGAGCTCGTCATTTCATTCAAACCCTCCGCTTACGTTTTCTGGCAGGTAGTGCCCGCTCCGGCGTACACGAGTTTCTTCCCTTCCAGTCTACCCACGGACATCTTTCGCCCTCCCAAGCTTGTCTCTTTCTTCGCATAAGGGCTTTTTTTAGTTTGCTGTTGTCGGTTTTTAGTTTTCAGTCCAACGCTTTCGATTGGATTGTAATTCACTGATGATTCGTTCACTAGTCGTCTTTAGAACGATCATGTTGTAGTACAGCTTGGAATGGCTGTAGAGGATTCACGGTTTTTCTCAAAACCGACGATTCTACGCTGGTCGATGCCTTTGTCGAAGAAGCTTCGGAGCTTCCTGTATCTGTGTAAGGTAAGTTCCTTCTTTTACTCTCCCTTTGAATTCTACGGGAGGATTTCATTCGCACGCACGTCGAATGGATCGATCCCCTTTCTTATCTATTCATGAAAACATATATCCTTCTTTTTCTGTGCCTGTTTCTAAGCGTTACGTCCCATGGCCAGTCGGACCAGGGAAATCTCAAAGGTCGTATCGTCACCTTCCAGCATGAAGCTGTCGCCGGGGCTTCGGTTACCTTACAAAACACGGGATTCGGTACCCTTACCGATGCGGAAGGGCTGTTCAACCTCTCCTCCATTCCGGCGGGAACGTATGTACTCGTGGTATCCAACGTTGGCTACACGGCTTACACCCAGCACATTCGGATCGTCGCCGGAAAAAATCCCTTTCTAAACCTTCAGCTCTCCGAAAGCCGACAGGAACTGAAGGAAGTCGTGATCAGCACCTCCCGAAATGCGTATCAGGTACTCAAATCCACTACGGCTACGCGAATGGATGTGCCGTTGCTGGAAACGCCGCAGTCCATACAGGTGGTTTCTTCGGCGGTTCTGCGGGACCGACAGGCCTTTACACTCAATGAAATTTCCAGTGCCTTTACGGGCATGAAAGCCAACAATGGCAACGGGTCCTTTCAAATCCGGGGCTTTACGGCCTATTCGCCCAATGATGCCAGCTTTTTGCTCTATAACGGCGTTCGTGGTAACCTGTTCCTCTGGAGTCAGCAACCACTTTTGTACAATATCGAATCGGTCGAACTGCTTCGCGGTCCTTCAGGAGCCTTGTTTAGCGAAGGCTCGCCGGGTGGCGTCATCAACTTTATCACGAAGCAACCCCTGGCCGAGAAACGGGCGAGTGTGGATGTATCCCTGGGCAGTTGGGCGTTTCGGCGAGCCTCGGTTGACTTCACGGGTCCGTTGTCCCGGAATCAAAAGCTTTTATACCGGGCCATTGTCGGCTACGATCGATCGAAGAGTTTTCGGGATTACCAGGACAAAGAGAATCTTTTCATCGCTCCTTCCCTGACCTACCTTTTCAGCGATCAGACTTCGTTAGCGTTAGAGCTGAACTACGCTCACCAGAAGGCCGTCCAGCAATACGACAACGGTAGTTATATCTATACGCGACCAGACGGTACTTTTGATTTCAACCGCTACCCGAATCATCTGACCATTCAAAGCCCGACGGATTACGGCCGCACCGATAACGCCTCCGCGACTTTAACCTTCAACCACCAATTCAGCAACAAACTCAAACTGACCGTGGTTGAACGGGCCGTTCGGAATGTGCTCGATTATACCGACCACATTCCGCTGGGAAGAATCAGAAATGATTCAATCAGCCGGGCGTATCAGGATTGGGAAACGGATCGATTCAGTCTGCAAACCACGGCTTTTGTTAGCTATACGGCAAAAACGGGGCCTATCGGTCATCAACTGATGGGCGGTGCGGATTATAACCGCTACGGCTGGACGCAGAATGACTATCAATACAAACTTTCTACCCGCATTTCTATTTTCCATCCGGATTATTCGAATAGCGTACCTGCCGCTTCGACACCCGCCGAAGAATCCGACGATAACCGACGCGTGACTAATTTAGTGGGTGCCTACCTACAGGATCAGGTAAGTTTGGGGGAAAAGCTCAAGGTTCTACTCTCTTTACGGTACGATAGCTATAACGGCAAAGAAACCCCGCTTTCGGATCGCGACAACAAGCAGGGCGATGCCCTACAGGCTTCGGGCTGGATTCCGCGAGTAGGCCTGGTGTACCTGCCTCGACCGAATGTATCCCTCTACGGTACCTACGTCAAGTCGTTTAATCCCCAGACGTCGAACAACGTGCGGGCCGGCGGTCCCTTTCCCACTCGGAAAGCGACGCAGTATGAACTCGGTTCAAAAGCGGATCTATTTAATGAACGGATTTCGGTCACCCTTTCCCTGTATCAAATCAATTATGCCAATATTCTGACGGCGGCTCCAACGGAAGAAAACTCTCACCGTCAGGCAGCCATTGACGGCACCCGCAGTCGGGGGGCGGAAGTTTCTTTAGCCGGACATTTAAAAAACCTGAGTCTGATTGCCGGTTATGCCTTCAATGACCACGTGTTAATCAGTACGAGTAGCTACGGAAAAAAGGGGGACCGTTTTGCCAACGCCCCCCGACACCTTGCCAATTTCTGGGCCAAGTACACGCCCGTGATTCCCGTACTAAAAGGATGGGGAATTGCGGCAGGGGTTCGCTACGTGAGCGATCAGGTGGGCCTGTTAAGCAACCAGAACTTCATTTTCCCAGCCTACACCGTTTTCGACGCCGCCCTTTCGTATCAGCGAAATCGGTATTCGCTTCAAATCAATGCCTATAATTTAACGAATAAACACTACTTCACCGGAAGCCGGTCGAGTACCACCACGGGTGGATTGGGTGATCCATTCAATGTACGGATCGGCCTTGGTTATCAGTTGTGGTAAACGTATCCATCCGGCTTCCATCCAGAAGCCCGGATCTATGCATACTTGTTGGCTTAAAAAAACGAGCAACCCTATTTTTGAATTTTACCAGTTATGGGAAAAGTAAAATTGACGCGAAGGCTCTTTAAAGTCCACAGCTGGCTGGGACTGATCAGTGGTCTTTTTCTACTTGTATTGGGACTAAGCGGTTCGATTCTGGTATTCCGACACGAACTGGACGCCTGGGCTAATCGGGATCTGTTGCAGGTGACGCCTCAGGGTACTCGCTCCTCGCCCTTGCAGCAGTGTTACGACACGATCACCCGTCGGTATCCCAATCTGGACGGGATTGCCTGGCTCAACCCCGATGCAGGCCCCACCGAGGCGTATAATTTCAGACTCTATTTCAATGATACACGTCTCTTTACCTACGATCTGGCCCTGATCTCTTTCGATCCCTACACCGGGGCCATCCTGCGGGAAGGGCCATCGGCTAATTTCACGCCCAGTTTCATCGAATGGCTATTGCAGTTCCACTTCAGCTTTCAGCTGGGCGTACCGGGAGCGGCTCTAACGGCGGTTTTTGGTCTCACCATGCTGGTATCCCTGCTGACGGGTCTGGTGGTGTACCGAAAAATGATCTGGAGAGTCCTGACTTTTCGAGTAAAAATCAACCGAAAAAACTGGCGTACGATCAGCTCAGACCTCCATCGCGTGGTTGGGGTCTGGTCCTTACTGCTCAACGTGGTCATTTTCTTTACGGGCTTCTGGATGAATTTGTTTGCGTTTCAGGCTAAAAGCTGGCGGTCAGAAACGATTCCCACGAAACCGAACACGCTTCTCTCGGTATCCCCCGACCGGATGTTGCAGCAGGCCCTACTGGCTTTTCCCGGCCTGGATCCGACCTACGTGTATTTGCCAACGCAACCCACCCGAACATTTGAAGTTCGGGGCTACACGCAGGATCAATGGAAAGGCTGGGGCAGCGGGAATTCCGTAAAAATCAATCAGCAGACGGGCAAGCTGATTTCGCTGAATCGCCTGTCAGAAAAACCACTGGGAGAGCGGATAGAGGCTACTTTTTTCCCTCTGCACGTGGGCAATTACGGCGGCTGGCCCGTGAAAATCCTATACGTGATCATTGGCTTAACGCCGGGTTTACTGTCCGTAACGGGCTTTTTACTGGCGTGGCGAAGAATTCGAAAGCCACCAGGCGTTCACCTACCTTTCAAGCTCAGTCCATCCGTTAGATGAACAGAAGTTACTGGCCATGGAAAGCCAGGTTTAATAAGTTTTCACGTTTATAAGTCTGTTTGAAATGCAAAAGGAGTGTGCTAGTTGTCACACTCCTTTTGCATTAGCGGACTTTCTGATAAATCATCTTTCCATAAACCCCATTACATCCGATACGTACGAACGTACTGACTCGGCGGCATACCGACGATTTGTTTAAATTGCCGATTGAAATTCGACATATTCGTATACCCGCAGGACTCCGCAATCTGACTCATGGATTCGCTCGACTCCCGTAGCAGGCGGCATACATTTTCAATCCGGATTTCGTTGAGCAAATGAGAGAAGGTTTTTCGGGTATGCTGGCGGAAAAAGCGACAAAACGCACCCGGTGTCAGGTTGGCTACGTTCGCCACGTCTTCCAGGGTAATGGGTGAAGCGTAGTTTTGTAACAGAAACGAAAACACCCGCTCCAGCCGGAAATGATCGTTCGGACGACTGGGACGACCGTACGAGGTCCGGGATAAAATTTCCCGTCCTTCGTCGTTAACCAGTTTATCAAGAATCTTCAGTAGAAACAAAAACTGATGGAAGGGCCGTTGCTGGGGCAACTTCCGAAACTCTTCCAGCAGGGCATTATCTTCCTGACAGCGAAGTCGCACCCCGTATTTGGCCTCGTGGAGGAGTTGCTGCAAATGCATGACTTCCGGAAATTGCATCCAGTGTTCCTCAATGGCATCAGCCAGAAAAAAGAGATTGGTTGACGTAACCCGATCCTGCTCCTGGCCGCCGGATGGAATACTCCGAAGTACGTGGGGCAGGTTGCTGCCCAGCAGGAGCACATCGTAGGGCTGAAAATGATCAATCCGATCGCCCACGATCAGCGTTCCTTCGCCTCGCTCAATCAAAGTCAATTGTACTTCAGGATGAAAATGCAACTGAGCATAAAAGGCAGAGCCATCATCTACCTGAATGCGGAAGGACCGCTGATCCACACTGGGTACCCGAAACAGTAGTGGTTTCATACCTATGAAAAGAATAGAATGTGAAGGAATAGAGCAAGTGTACTGGATGCAGGCTGTTCATCAGCTGGAATGCGATTGGTAACCGGGAGATTTCAGGGTGTTTTAGTAGTTTGCCTTCATCTGGCTGGACACCTTTCTACGACAGTCAGGCATTCCAGCGATAATCCATCAAACATCCAAAGCAACCAAACTGGTTTTGCCAGCTAAGCACTATAACGTATACAATAATACGTTATAAATATCAGCGACTTCTGCCGGGCCGTGTATGTATCTACGTTACCCGAGTCTCCTGATTTCATGCATCGCCGAGCCTTTAAATGAACCAACCTTAGGTTCGCTTTTACTAGCAAATTAAATTTCCCAGCACAGCCTTAGGGTAAAATTCGTGGAAAGATGAGAAGCCTCTATCTCAAAGATTCACTAATACTAATACAATTCTAACCTATACCGAGAAGTCAAAAGATACTTATATCCTTTGGAGTATACACCTATTCACAAAATACTGTATGGCTAAACATTCGAAAGAGCTATTTTAATTCGAAAAGAGAAGCGAATTTGAGCGGAGAAGGAAAAGAGTACAGGTTTTAAATCTGAGAATTTCTGCATAATTCTTATTCAAATTGATACAAAAATGGCCTGCTACCCCAAGAAGTGAAAATTGTATCAAAAGCCATAAAAACGCTACGCATCAAACAGTAGGTCGTCCTCTATATTTGACTTAAGCTTCGTTACAGAGCCGTACGATTTATCCATTCAAACACCAAACCATTCACTTTACTATACCTATGCACACTTTTTCAACAACGAGTCAGTAGGCCTCCGTATCCCAGCACACTTTTCCAAAAATGTACATCAGCCTGGTCCGCCTTTGGTCGCTACAGCGGAACAGTACCTAACCGAACGATAGTACATTCTTCCCTTTAGAATTTCAGTTTAAATGTCCGCTTTTTAAACAGGCGGCAGGAAATACAGCATTGGTTTTCTAAAACGCATCCGCCGATAGCCATCGGACGGCACAGGAAACGAATGACTGATTCATTGACTCATTCAGGTTCAGGAATGAGGGTGTCCACCTATTGCCCATTCAAACCGTGCGAGCTTAAACACGATCGCATGCACACCTCAACAAATTTCTAATGAATGAAAAATCTACTGTTTGTTACACTCCTTTTGTTGAGTGCCCAATTTGGTTCCGCTCAGACTGCTGAACTAAGGGGACACGTGATTTCAAGCACGAAGACGCCCGTCATCGGAGCTACCATTCGGGTCAAGGGAACAACCCGGGGCTCTATCTCTGATGCCAATGGTGATTTTACACTACGGGCCAACGATCGCGATACCCTACAGGTCAGTGCCATAGGTTATCAGCCAGCCGAAATAGCGGTGGTATTGGGAATCCGGAATATCATTACCCTGATTGATAAACAACAGGACCTCAATGAAGTCGTCGTGGTTGGGTTTGGTGAGCAGAAAAAGCTGGCTCTTACGGGTGCGATTTCGTCGGTAGGAACGAAAGAATTGACGCAAAGTCCGGTTGCCAACCTCAGTAACGCCCTGGCGGGACGATTGCCCGGTCTGACCACCCTGCAAACCAGCGGTGAACCCGGTTACGATGGCTCGCAACTCTGGATTCGGGGGATGGCAACCTTTACCGGAAATCAGAGTCCGCTGATTCTGGTAGATGGGGTCGAACGGTCGTTTGGGAGTATTGATGCCAATGAAGTTGCCACGGTATCCATCCTGAAAGATGCGGCTTCTACGGCTGTGTACGGGGTCAGGGGAGCCAACGGGGTGGTACTGGTAACCACCCGTCGGGGTACGGAAGGCCGATCCAGCATTACGGCGACCGTACAGCAGGGGGTGCAGATGCCCACCCGCTTACCAAAATATCTGGATTCCTACGATGCCCTGACCCTGTACCGCACGGCACTGAATAACGATGGCAAAAATTCAGCCATGTATACGGACGAGTACCTCAACAAATTCAGAGATCGCAGCAAGCCTGCGTACGAATATTTGTATCCGAACGTCAACTGGCTCGATGAAATGCTGCGACCTTCCGCCACGATGATGCAGGCCAACATCAACGTTTCGGGCGGTACCAGCTCCGTACGGCACTTTGTTTCCCTCTCCTACCTGCGTCAGAATGGCCTTTACAATTTCGCCGATCAGATCAAGGATTATGACATTCAGGCTCGTTCCAATCGCTACAACTTCCGCTCGAACATCGACCTGGACATCAACAAATACCTGGTGATGGAACTGAACCTGGGGAGCATCATTCGGGATAACAATTTTCCGCCCATTGGTGCGGGGGATATTTTTGGTGCCCTGCAATCCATGCAACCCTGGTTGTATCCCATGACCAACCCGGACGGCAGTATTTCCGGGCTGGATTCCAAGGCCACGAATCCCTACGGCCGGATGACGCAGGGCGGGTACCAGCGAAATTTCGAGAATACCTTACAGGCTACCAGCGGTTTTACGCTGCAACTTCCCTTCGTTACGCAGGGCCTGAGCGTACGGGGTCGGCTTTCGTTCGATTCCTATGGTTACCGGAATGTGCGTCGGATTAAAAACCTCTGGACCTACCAGTATTCACTCGCCAATGAAAATGAGACGGATCTGACCAAAGGAACGTATCGCCGCATCTGGGAAGGTACCAATACGCTTACCTACGATGTAGCCGCGAATAGCAACCGCCGTACCTGGCTGGAGTTATACGCCAACTACAACCGGATTTTTGCCCAGAAACACGCCGTGACGGGTATGCTTTTGTACAATCAGCAGAGCTATTTCGACCAGGTGGGCAACAACAACGCCATTGGCGGCTTACCGTTCAAATACAACGGCTTTGTGGGGCGAGGAACGTATGCCTACAACGATACGTATTTTGCTGAGGTCAACTTTGGTTATAACGGGTCGGAAAACTTCCCGGCGGGTCGGCGGTATGATCTGTTTCCTTCCATGTCCGCCGCCTGGATTATGTCCAATGAAGCTTTCATGAAAGAATTGTCCTTCGTCAGCCTCTTTAAATGGCGGGGTTCGGTAGGTACCGTAGGCAACGATAAAATTGGTCAGCGACGCTTCCTCTACCAAAGTACCTGGTCACTCAGTGCCGGAGGGTATCAGTTCGGCAGAGACTTCAACGGTGTAGGGTATGGCGGTGCGGCAGAAGATATGCTGGGAGCGACGAATGTGACCTGGGAGAAAGCCCTCAAATACAACCTGGGTATGGACCTGGGCTTTTTCAACGATGCGTTGACCTTTACGGGCGATGCCTTCTACGAGCGTCGGAATAACATTCTGGCTCAGCCGGGTACGGTTCCTGCCACCCTGGGTATTACCAGCTTGCCGTACCTGAATCTGGGTGAAGTGGAAAACAAAGGTTTCGAACTCGAAGCTCAGTTGCGGAAACGCTTCCGGAACATCACTTACTTCATCAAGGGTAACGTATCATACGCCCAGAATAAGATCCTGCAAATGGATGAACCGAGTTACCAGGATCGTCCCTACATCAAACGCACCGGACGCAGCATCAACGAACAGTATTCGATGATTGCGGTGGGACTGTTTCAGAATCAGGAAGAGATTGACGCCAGTCCCGACCAGTCGCAGTACGGACGCATCATTCCGGGGGACATCAAGTTCAAGGATATGAACGGTGACAACGTCATCAACGAACTGGATCGGGCCTACAACGGGAAGCTCACGGTACCCACGACGATGGCCGGTTTTGCTTTCGGCGTTAATACCGGGAATCTGGACGTGAGTGTGTTGTTCCAGGGCGGATTCGGTGGTAACGTCTGGTTGACGGGGGATGCCATATGGCCTTTCGACGGTGATGTAGGGGTGATGGCGGACGTAAAAGATAACTACTGGACGCCCGAAAATCCCAATGCCAAATACCCCCGCTTGTCCTCTTCCAAAAACGTTAACAACAATCAGATTTCGACCTACTGGATGACTTCCCGCGATTACGTCCGTCTGAAAAACGTAGAAATTGGTTACTCGCTGCCGAAGACGCTTCTTAGCAAAATTGGCGTTAAAACGGCTCGCCTGTTCGTGAATGGTATTAACCTGATCACCTGGGATAAGTTGAAAATTTTCGATCCGGAAATTCCGAACGACTCGCGGAATTATCCCCAGCAAAAAGTCTTCAACGGTGGTTTAACAATTGGTTTATAAGTCTTTAGCACGGAACAAATGAAAAAGAAATATATTAAAATCCTTTTCCTGGCTGCCGCGACTCAGTTCGTTTCCTGTACGAAGTATCTCGACGTAGTGCCTTCGGAACTGGTTACGGAAGATAAAGTCTGGGCAAACATCAACAGTGCCAATAACGTACTGGCTCACCTGTACAGCAAGTTACCTACGGGATTTGGTAACAATGGCGAGTACATTAGTGATGAAGCCTGTGCGACGGATGAAGCCATTTTTCACTGGTACGCGGGCTCCGGACCTGAACAGTATAACCTGGGTGCCTGGAATTCGGGAAATAATCCTTACGGCAACTGGGAAGCTCGCTACCAGGACATCCGCAAGGCAAATATCTTCCTGGAAAAAATTGAATCCGTACCCATTCCTGCCGAACAAAGCTCGAAATACTCGGTCCTGATTCCACAGTACGTGGCGGAAGCCCGCTTCCTCCGGGCGATGTTTTACTTTGAGCTTTTCAAACGCTACGGAGCTGTACCACTGATTACCCGTTCGCTGGATTATACCAATCAGAATGAATATTATGTGGCCCGGAATTCAACGGATGAAATCGTAAATTTCATCGTTAGTGAATGCAATGAGGTAGCGGGCAAATTACCCGACCATCATCCAGACGGTGAACTCGGACGGGCCAACAAGGGAGCAGCCCTGGCCCTGGCGGCCCGGACCCTGCTGTATGCAGCAAGCCCCTTATTCAACGGAAATACCAAGTACGCGGGTGTGGTTAACAAAGACGGCAAGGCTCTGTTTTCCCAAACGTATAACCGGGATAAATGGCTGCGGGCGGCCGAAGCGGCCAAAAAGGTACTGGATCTGGATTATAAACTCTACACATCCACCGACCCGATCAATAGCTACGAAAAGCTGTTTTATACCCGGGAATGGCAGGAAACTATTCTGCCTTATAATCACCCCAACACTAAATACATGGAACAATATCACCTGCCGTATGGAGGTGCGTTCCGGGGCTGGTCGCATTTTAGTCCGCTCGAAGAACTGATCAACAGCTATGAAATGAAAAATGGCAAGCCCATTACTGACCCTACCTCGGGTTATACCGAAACGGGCACCTGGACGGGAGCGATGGTCGGAGCCGATGGTACGACGAATTCGGTGACGCTGACCAATATTTCCAACCGTTACAAAGACCGCGATCCGCGATTTTATGCGACGATTTCCTACCAAAACAGTATGTGGGCGGCCGCTCGTACGCGAGTACCCATTCGACTGGCCTGGTGGGGGAATGGACAGGCCAACGGTTCCAACGGCTGGCCCATGCAGGGGGGCGGTACAACGTCCATCAGTGGCTATACCATTCGCAAGTGGCTCGATCCTGCCGTGGATATTGGAAACTGGAATACGTCACCCGAGGCTCGCCGTAATTACCCGATTTTCCGACTGGCCGAGTTTTACCTAGCCTACGCCGAAGCCCTGAATGAATACAATGGCAAACCGACGCCCGAAGCTTACCAGGCGATCAACACCGTTCGGGCTCGGGTCTCCATGCCAGCCCTGCCCATTCTGGCGGCGGATCAGACGCTGGAAGGTTTCCGTAAACGGGTCCAAAACGAAAATCGCGTAGAATTTGCGTTTGAAGCCCACCGTTTCTGGGATGTTCGCCGCTGGCTGATTGCAGAAACCGTAAACAATGGCCCCGTGCACGGACTCAATTCCCGGCCCATGGCGGAAGAACTACGGGCCACAGGACTGGACATCAATAGTCAGGAGGCCGGTCTGGCGGTATTCTATAAACCCGTACCCCTGCAAACCCGGGTTTCCAGTACCGCCATTACCTGATGCCCATACCGATTTCGGAAATGGACGTCAACCGTGAACTGGTGCAGAATTACGGCTGGTAATTTTAGTAATTCTTTTTATTGGCGAGACTCGCTGATGTGTGTAATCGGGACAACACACGTTAGTGAGTCTCGCCGTTTTTATTTACCAGGAAGAGTAGTTGTTCCTTTAACCTGTACAGGTTCCGAAAGATGTTTTAAAAGGTATGCTACTATTCGTTCAACAACCCCAGGAATAACTGGCTAACGCAACGGAATAAAAGATAGCCTGATGAGTAGCTCCAGCTCGGCCTACGCCTCTGGGGTGGAATTCATTTTTTCTAGGGATAAGTAGCGAAGCTGAACTGGTTGAAATTCCCCAACTACTATCCTTTGAGAATGCTCCGTTCACGCTCCGCTCGTACTTGTAACCATTCCCACTTCGCTCACGAATTACTCTTGACATCTATGAAACCATCCATTCATTTCGTTCTGGCTCTCAGCGTAGTCGCTTTTTCCGCCTGTAAAACCACTGATCACGAAGAATCCGATCCGGTTGGTGATTTAGCTCCCGTGGAGACCCTTCCGGCCAACACTTCCTACCGACCCGCATTTGAAGGACAAACCCGGGTAGCAGGCCTGCAAACTTCCGTCGGTTACGAAAGCCGGATACTCACGCAAACCCTTCGGGCTCCCTGGGGAATTACTTCGCTACCCGATGGCCGGTTGCTCATTACCGAAAAAGCAGGGTCCATGCGGATAGTAACCACGGCGGGTCAGGTAAGCCAGGCCATTACCGGCATTCCTCAGGTAAATCCGGCGGGTCAGGGAGGCCTACTGGGCGTACGGGTTGATCCAGATTTTGCCACCAATCGACTGATATACTGGGTATTCTCGGAGGCCGTTTCCGGTGGTAACGTGACGTCCGTCGCCAAAGGCGAATTAT
Organism: Siphonobacter sp. BAB-5385; assembly: GCF_002261125.1. Classification (NCBI taxonomy): domain Bacteria; kingdom Pseudomonadati; phylum Bacteroidota; class Cytophagia; order Cytophagales; family Cytophagaceae; genus Siphonobacter; species Siphonobacter sp. BAB-5385. The sequence goes on from NZ_NMPS01000215.1 coordinate 15,962, forward strand.
CCGCAGATGATACCCGCATTCTCAACGCTCAGGTCATTTACCGGGCTACTCCGGCATACAATGGCAACCTGCACTACGGTGGTCGGATTCTGTTTGACCGCACGGGTCATCTGATCATCAGTACCGGTGAGCGGTCGGATCTGGCCACGCGGCCCCAGGCTCAGCAATTGAATTCCAGTTTGGGCAAACTCATCCGAATTACGAAAGAAGGTCAGGCCGCCACAGGTAACCCCTTGACCGGACAATCGGGAGCCCGTCCGGAACTGTATTCGTACGGCCACCGAAATCCGCAGGGACTGGCCTTGCATCCGGTATCAGGCGATCTTTGGGAAAGTGAACACGGTCCCCGGGGCGGCGATGAAATCAACCGCATTCAGCCGGGAGCCAATTACGGCTGGCCCACGATCACTTATGGTATCGAATACAGTGGTCAAACCATTGGCTCCGGCATTCAGCAGCAACAAGGCATGGAACAGCCCGTTTATTACTGGGACCCCGTCGTGTCGCCCAGCGGTATGACGTTCTATACGGGAAACCGGATTGCTGAGTGGCAAAACAACCTGTTCATCACCTCGCTTAGTAGCAAGCATATTGTTCGTCTGGCCATTACCGATAATCGGGTCGTTGGCGAGGAACGTTTACTGGCGGGTGAAGGACAACGGTTCCGTGATATTACCCAGGGAACGGATGGTGCCCTGTACGCGATCACTGATGAGGGTCGTTTGTACCGCATTGATCGGAAGTAATTCAAATTCTGAATCCTTAATTTAGCGATCCCGCAGTCAGCTAAAATGCTCTGACTGCGGGATCGCTGTTTATATCCTTGTATCATTCGTAAATCGAGTTCTCGTACCTCTGTACTAATCCAGCTACCCCTTCATTCCTGCCTAGTACTTATCTCTCGCTTCAGTTTGTAAAGTATGGAAGGCTCCATTCCACATACGCACGCTCTACCTTTTTAACATCTATGAATATACGTCGGATTCCTACTAAAACTGGTATAGAGTTTTTACCTAACCCATTACTCGATTATTGAGTACTCACAATAAAACTTAAACTAAAAATCATGATTTATGGAACGTGAACTTATGTATTCTAACCAACCCGGTTTCATCAAGCGTATTTCCTGGAGTGCTGTATTTGCGGGTGTATTAGTGGCTATCGTTACGCAGATGCTGCTCAGCTTGTTAGGCCTGGGCATTGGTTTATCAACCATCAACCCTGTCGAAGAACAAAACCCTACCGCAGGCCTGGGTACGGGCACTGCCATCTGGTATATCATCAGCAGTTTGCTTTCACTGGTGGCCGGAGGCTGGATCGCCGGACGGCTGTCTGGCACTGCCCTTCAATTTGATGGTATCATTCACGGGGTGCTAACCTGGTGCCTGGTTACGTTGCTAACGATTTATTTTTTAACAACCACGATCGGTAGTATCATCGGAGGAGCTGGTCGCCTCATGGGTGCAGTCGTTCGTACGGCGGGCTCGGCAGCGGGTACCGTAGCCAGTGCGGCGGGTCCGGAGTTAGGGCAGGCCGTGAAAGATAAACTGGCTGAAAATGGAGTTGATGTAAAAAATCTCGATTTAGGTGATTTACGCAACGAAGTCAATACGATTCTTCGGCAAACCGGCAACCCCGCTTTGAATCCGAATCGATTGGAGCAAAAGGCCAAACAAGCGGGTAATCAGGCAGAAGCTGCTGCCGAACGGGCAGCGGAAGACCCCCAGTCAGCCAATGAAGAAGCCAATCGGTTGTTTGGTCGTCTGTTTAAACAAGGTCAGGCCACCGTCAGTCAGGTAGACCGGGAAGATGCCGTAAACGTGGTTATGAAACGTACGGGTAAAAGCCGGGCAGAGTCTGAGCAGATTGTTGACAACTGGATTAATACCTACAAACAGGCCGTAGTCAAATTTGACCAGACGAAGCAGGAGGCCGAAGCAAAAGCCCGTCAGGCCGCTGATGCAGCCGCTTCAGCCGCGTCGAAAGGAGCTATTTTCGGATTTTTCGGATTACTATTGGGTATTGTTGCTGCCAGTATCGGTGCGAAACTGGGTGCAGCCTCGACGGAAAATCTGGCGGCGTACCGCCGATCGGTTTAATAGTTAAAAAGTACCCCTTACCTTATAATCGGATGAATGGCAGGGCCGCTCCCCTACCGGGTATTTAACCCGGCAGGGATGAGCGGCCAGCCTTTTTTGAAGTAATTATTAGGTGTTTACTCTTGATCGTTCAGAGGAAGTTAGGTTTCACAATCACCCGCTGAGGCCTGGTTGAATGCATTCAGCAATGCGTACTCATTCGAACCAGGGAATGTTTTGCTTTTTTGAAAGTGTTGATTGAAACCCACCGCGGATGCAGGAATCAGATTTTCAAAAAGAGCTTATTTCGATACAGAACGTATAGTAACGAGAGTTGAACAGCGGTTACGGCTAGTGCCTGAATAACGGGTTGCCAGGGCAGGATAAAAAACTGGCTAAATCCATCGAATAGGAAATGGGCGGTATGGGCAAAATCCACGATACCATCGGAAGCCAGGTAGATTAAAATGGAATTGGTCCCGATCAGTACAAACGGAAATGCCCATTTTTGAAAGCCCTGCACATCAATGATGTAGTAGAATACGGTAAGAAATACCAAACTCCAGCCCCCCACGTAGACGGTAAATGAACTGGTCCACAGTCGTTTGTTAATCGGGAAGATCTGGTCCCAAAGCAAGCCAAGCAAAATCAGTCCTATCCCAAGTCCTAGCATCATCAACGTTTTCTGCTGCATGGATCGACGGACGTCTTTCAGCAACGTACCCGTCAGCATACCTAGCAGAGCCGTCGCGATGGCTGGTACAGTCGAAAACAAGCCTTCCGGATCATACACCGTACGGTGGAGTTTCCCGGGCAAAAACAGTCGGTCGATATACGAGGTTAGCGAGCCTTCCGGAGTCAACACGCCCGCTCCAAAACCGGGTACGGGGATCAATATCAAAGCAGCCCAGTATCCCAATAAAATTAAAAGTGCTGCTATAATTTGTCCACGCGTAGAGGTATTCAGGAAAATGATACCTGCCCCCAGCCAGGCCAGGCCAATTCGTCCCAGTACACTGGCAAAGCGGGTTTGTTCGTAGCCTTTAAACGCAAACAGGCCATTGACCACCATTCCCAGAAAAATCAGGATCACGGTCCGTCGGAGCATGGATTGATAAATGGGCCTCTTGTCGGCGAAGGACAATTGCTCGGCTGAATCAAGTCCCGCCCGTTTGAGTTTTCCCTGTAACGAATACGGCATGGATACACCCGCAATGAATAAGAAAAGCGGGAAGATCATGTCATAAAAGGTACAGCCGTTCCAATCCACGTGATGTAACTGAGACGACATCCAGAGCAATACCGGCCACCCGGTGGCTTTAGCTAGAGCATGGATGATGTGCTCGCCGCTCATGATCCAGAACATATCAAAGCCGCGTAAGGCATCCAGCGAAACCAGTCGCCCGGTTGCGATTGCAGCAACCGGGGTACCAGGGGCCGTCAGGGCGGGAGATGGTTTCATAACAGCTAAAAACGGACTGGAAATTAAGGACGATAGGCTTGCGATAAACGCTCCCGATACTTTTTATGCATTGATACGGAAAGCTGAATCGAATTGCCTTTCTCCGTAGCCGGGAACGGATTTTGTTTTTTCACCCATTGCCACTCCCATTGCCGGATGTGCTGATCGAATGCCTGGAGATCCGGCTGTTGATTGGACTGAAGCGATTTCGTCAGCAGCTGGAAAAACTGTTCCCAGCGGGGTTTGTAAAAATCGTTCAGCAGACCGCTCCACTGCCGGTTTGAGTATTCGTGTAAGGGACTATTGGCATCTCCCCACAGCGTAATCAAATCCCGGGCATTTTGTTCGTAGAGGGCTTTTTCCTCGGCATTCGTTCCCCAGCTCCGGGCATCTTTCAGCCAGGGTCCGAGCATGAAATCCTTACGGGAAGCCAGTAGCTGGTCCATATCACTAATCAGGTCCAGAAAGTCCTTACTATAGCGGGCAAAGGCCGCCTGATCTTTTTTCTGATAAGCCGTTTTCCATTGCTTCTGAACAATCAGGGCGTAGTTTGCCAGCACCTGCCGGGTTACATCGACCAGATCATACCGGAACCCGTCACTGTCCACGCCCTGCTGAGCGGCTTCAGTGAATAAATCCCAGGCGGGTAATAGCTCAGCGGGTGGATAGTTGAGTTTGGTACGCGTCCAGATCGTTGTGGAATCAAACGTAGGTCGTCCCGTAACAATCGATTCGGCTCCATCGCGAATGTCTTTGCCATTGTATACTGTGCTGCGTAACACCTGCCAGGCTTCGAGCAGTTTAGGATTCGTGGACCGGTAGCGATTCCGAGCGTATTTGGCCAGCCAGGAGTCCAGTTCAATCGCGTCCCGCTGCCAGGTATGCTGCATCATCAGCTCATAAATGACGGGGTTTTGCTCAATGGCCTCCATCGTCAAACCAATACCCACCAGCTTGCCCGCTTTCGGATCATTCAAATCCTTCGCTGGATTCGCCGCTACGCCTTCCATACGACCAAAGAGGTTGACATTACCGCCGAAGTTATTAAGCATATTCCAGATCCAGGGTTTGCCGTGAAAGGCCTCCGTACGCTTCCAGACCGGCTCGATTTCAGTGGCCAGATCCAGCAGAATCATCCCATCGTCGGGTACAGCCTTAAGCAGAGCTTCAATTTGCGGAGCTTTCCAGAATTTCCGGTCGCTGTAAAACAACCAGCCCTGCATGACCCAAACCGCTTTGGGATCGGCCTGACGCATCCCTTCGTAAATCCGCTTGCTCAGCTCGGAAAGATACGCGGGGTCGTCGGTAGGTGGTTCGTTTTCGTTGAAGGTATCGGCAGAATAGAGGTGATCCGTACCAAAAAGCTTCGTCTGTTTTTCAAGGAATTTCTTACCGATTTCGGCAAACAATGGGTCTTCCGAATCCAGAATGTACGTATCGGCAAATCCGTTGGTCCAGTTGGTGGCCTTGAGTTTCGCCTGAGGATATTTCTTACGGAAAGCGGCGGGTACGTGTCCTGTAAAGGCGGGCAGTACGGGTTTCATCCCCAATTCCCGTTCCCGTTTTACAATCTGTTCCTGAAGCGTTTTGTGACTATCCATCCAGCTTTGCGGCAGGGGTCCACCCCAGCCGTCCAGATTTCCCATCCAGAACCACGAAAAATACGCCGGGCCGCTGAAGAAATCCTGTAAATCTTCTTTCGTGAAGCCCATGTCCTTGTAGACTTCATTCCAGGTATACTCTTCTCCGGTAATGGCCAGCGGCATGTTGATCCCGTGCAAAGCCATCCAGTCGATTTCGCGTTGCCAGCGGGGCCAGTCCCACCAGCTCATGCTGTAATTGAACGTACAATAGTTGAGGTAATAGCGGTACTGATACGGTGAGCGTTTGCTTACTTTCGTCGGAACTTTGGGTAAGGGTGAGGGTAGATTGAGGTTCGTACCGTTCCAGGTAACCTGGCAATGGGCGTATTCCGTCAGGTAGTGATACAGGGCCGAGGCTACGGCTACGCCGTTATTCCCCCGGAGAACGATTTTTCCTTTGGTACTTTCTACTTCAAAAACATTTTCATCGGAAGCACTGGGTAAAGCCTCCACCGTAAAAGCGGAATGGTGTTTGGGAATGACCCGCTGGATCAATTGGCGGGAGGCTTGTACATTCAGCTGGGCCCAGGCCGCCGAAATGCTTAGTACGCCAGCCAGTAGCAGCGATGAGCAGGAACGGGATAGATTCATGGTTCAAAAATGTAGCGGAAAAATGGACCGAAGGTCCTCGAACAGCAAACGATGCAAAGGATCTCAAACGCCCTTTATTGCCCTGCAGAAAGATCGTGTGGTAAGTTTTTCAACGAAGAACGACGGATCGTCCTTCGTTGAAAACTTGTTTTGATACCAGAAGTGTATGAAATCTAGTAGTTACTATTCTGAACGACCGTACCGCCCGAAGCATCAATCTCGTACTGAGGAATGGGGCGTAATAAGTGCTTGGTCGTCAGAGCCTTATTCAGTTTCGCGTGCGGATTATACGCCAGCGTACGCTCGATGAGCTTATTGGTCCGTTTCAAATCCATCCAGCGGTTTACCTCACCTACTAATTCCCGGGCCCGCTCGTCCAGAATAAAGTCCAGCGTGATCTGAGCGGGCATCAGAGCCGTCGTCAGTCCGGACCGCGAACGGAGCGTATTCACTAAACTGGCTGCTTTCGTAGTGTTTCCGGATTTCAGATAACCTTCGGCGGCCAGCAGATACGCTTCACCGGCCCGCATCATGATCATATCGCGAGTACCTAAGGCCGGCTGATCCGCGTATACAAACGGTGCTCCGGGGTTATCAAACTTGCGGAACATGGGATAATGCACGTTCGTCACCCCATCGTTCGTGAAGTACTGATCAGGGTTGATGACCTTGTAGCGTTTCGCACTGATCTGAGCCTGCGTCCAGGAGGTTTTGGGAAAGTAGATCGCCGTATCACCAATCTTGATCAAACCATCCGTACTTACCTTGTCGGCAATCAGGGCCCGGCGGAACGTGGCTTCTGCCCGCTGGTCTTTATCGTCGAACAAGCTGTAGAAATAGGGTGTCGGGTTACGGCCAATTCCGTTCTGGTACAGGGTGCCCCGCGTCATACCGGGATAGTTAAAGTATTCGAACTTGTACAGCATGTGACGCGTATTACCCCAGCCCAGACTGGACGTAACGCTGCCAAACAGGTAAGAAAACACCGTTTCCTGACTTCTTACGTTTTCCGTTGAAAATAAACGGGCAAATGAGGATTCGAGTGGGTGGGTGGCTACCACCGTTTCCGCCAGACTAATCGAACGGGTTACATCCTCACTGACGGCAAAGGTTTTATAACTTCTGGTCAGCAGTACTTTCGATAACAGGTGACGTACGGCGTCTTTGGAAACCCGGCCGTATTCGCTGGGTTTGTCCTCTACCTTACTAAGAGCATCTTCCAGATCGGCTACGATGGCCTTGTACACTTCTTCTTCGGAAGCCCGTGGAAAGGACGTCTGAGCCGTATTGACCTGCTTCAGTACCAGCGGTACTCCGCCGTAGTTTTCTACCAGGTTGAAATACGCCCAGGCTCTGAAAAACTTGGCCTGTCCGATACCCGAAGTCTTCATGTTTGCCTCAACGCCCTGAATCAGGTCCGCGTTGTCGAGTAAGGTATTCGCTGCCGCAATATTGGCGTACTGATTGCCCCAGTATACCTGTAAGGCGTAAGTAGAGGGGTTCAAGTCCACGTAATCATTCAGCGGGTCGGTACCCGTGAGCGGACTGCTGCGGGTGACAATATCCGTTCCCAGATCTTCCAGCACGTATAACATGTCGGAAGCGTAACGGGTCGTATTGTTCCGGGAAACTTCGTAAACCCGAGCGAGTAACTGATTAAACGTTACGGCGTTCTTACTGGCATCTTCCAGCGTTTGCGACTGCCGGTTGGTTTCATCCAGAAATCCCTGACAGGACATGCCTAAAAACGCTACTGCGAGGGGTAATAATTTATTAATCTTCATCAGAATGCGTGTTTCGATGCTTTAAAAACTTAAGTTCAAACCAGCCATGTAAGTCCGCGACATAAAGGCTCCACCCCAGTCGTTACGCGAGGCATTTTCAGGATCCCAACCGTCGTATTTGGTAAACGTGAAGGGGTTTTGAACCGTCGCATACACCCGAAGGCTGCCGATGCGGGCCTTACTGAGCAGATCAGCGGGCAGGCGGTATCCTAAGGTCATGTAACCGACTTTCACAAAGGATACGTCCATGTACTTGTAGGCACTCGAATAAGTACCACCGTTACCGGGCTGAAACCAGTTACTGGTCTGGTTGTCAGGCGTCCAGTAGTCGGTGCGGTAGCCATTCCAGAGGCGGGCGGGCTCGTTGTCGTAAGCAAAGGCAAAGGACCGGTGGAAGTTACTGGCAGCCATTGCTCCCTGACTGGTATAGGCAAACACGGAAAGATCGAAGTTCTTGTACGTGAAGGAATGCGTCATACCACCCGTCCATTTCGGAGCGGAGTTACCGATGATCATCCGGTCACGACTTTCGGTGATTTGTCCGTCGCCGTCTACGTCAACTACGCGAACCTGTCCGGGTTTTTGACCATATTTTCTCGCTTCTTCCACCTGATCGGTTCCCCAAATACCATTCGCTTTGAAGTAGTAGAAGGACCCCATCGGCTGGCCGACTTTGTGAATCAGCGTCGCTCCCTGTGAACCGAAGATGATTTCGTCACTGCTTCCGTTGAGTTTAAGCACTTTGTTACGGTTGGCAGCAAAGTTCAGATTCACCGACCAGCGGAATTTGTTCGCATCAATCACGACGGCATTCAAGCCCAGCTCCACACCCCGGTTGCTCGCTTTTCCAATGTTGTCATACGTACCGGGAAAGCCCGTTGCCAGGGGTAGCGGACGGAAGAAAATGATGTTGTTCGTCGTCCGGTCGTACACGTCCAAAGAACCCGTCAGACGGTTTTTGAAAAGACCAAAGTCAAGACCTACGTTGATTTCAGCCGTATGCTCCCAGGTCAGGTTTTTGTTGGCAAGACCCGTGATGAACAGCGTACTCATACTCTGATCATTGATATTGGTATAACTCGGTGACAACAGCGACAAAGAACCCAGCGGGGACAGACCGCCTCCGGCACCATTGTTACCCGTTTTACCGTAGCTAAGCCGAAGTTTGGCATCGGAGAACAGGTTCTGAGATTTCAGGAATCCTTCATCAATCATACGCCAGGCAAAAGCCGCCGAGGGGAAGAAGGCCCACTTGTTCCCTTCCGCCAGAATGGAGGAACCATCGTAACGACCCGTTACCGTAAAGATGTACTTGTCTTTCAGGCTGTAATTGATCCGACCCGTGAACGATTCAAGCGTTTGCTTGAGGTAGCGACTGGAGTAATTGTTGACCGTAGAACCCGCTCCCAGATTGTAAAACAGATAATCGTCGGAGGAGAAGTTTCTTACTTGCAGGGAATAGGATTCGTTTTGGGCGTTGTATTGCGAATAAACAAACGTCGCATTAATCTTATTATCGTCGTTAATCTTGGTATCGTAATTGACAATATTATCCCAGGTATACGAGAAATCCAGGTAGTTTTCCACCTGAGCCCGCGTACTGCTTTGATTACCCACCGAGCTTTTGGTATACTTTCCACGGTACTCGCCGTAACGGGTATACTTGATGTTGGGTGAAAACTTGGACGTGAACGTCATACCGGGAACCAGCTTCAGTCGCACGGCAATGTCGCCCAGGTAATTGAGATACTTGGTTTCCCGAATTTCGTTCTCAATATCCAGTAAGGGGTTGGTCACCTGCGTTTCCTTCGCCGTCGGGAGGAATTTCAGACTACCATCTTCGTTGTACGCTCTTCCAATTGGTTTTAAGCGGTACGCACTTCGGAAGGCTTCAAAACTACCCGCGTTCTGCGTGGCTACCGTCACGTAGTTATTATAGCTCAAATTCAGCCAGCTCGTCAGGTCACTGCTCAGGTTGCCCCGCAGCGTGTAGCGGTTAAAGTCTTCGCCACGCGTCGTACCTTTATCCTGCGTATAACCAAAACCGATCGCGTAGACAGTAGATTTATTTCCACCGCTTAAATCCAGGGTATGGTTGGTTTGAAAACCTTTCCGGGTAATCAGGTCGATCCAGTTCGTGCTAACGCCGTCGTTGATGTTCTTCAACTCTTCCGCATTCAGGTAATTGGGCAAGTTGACGTCATTACGGGTAAAATTGTAATTACCAGAAGCGTATTGATTGCCCACAACTACATCTTTCAGGTAATCCACGTACCCGGTCGTATTGTAAATGGGTGGTAAGTGATACACTTCTTTGACACCCACGTAGTTGTTATACCGAACGGTGAGTTTACCACTTTCCCCTTTTTTCGTCTGGATGATAACAACCCCGTTCGTACCCCGCGAACCGTAAATAGCCGTAGCCGACGCATCTTTCAGCACGTCCATCCGATCAATATCGGCGGGGTTCAGAAAGGAAATATCGTTCACGAAAATACCATCAACGATAAACAGAGGGTTTTGTCCGGGCGTATACCCAGCATTGGCCGCCGTTTCGGTCGTGTGAATGGTACTGGCTCCCCGAATCCGGATGTTGAATCCACCGCTACCGGGTTTGTTATCCGTCCGCTGCACCATCACCCCGGGTACTTGTCCCTGAATAGCCGATGCTGCGTCCACGCGGTTTACTTTCTCAATGTTTTTGGAATCGATGGAAGCAACGGCACCCGTTACGTCTGATTTCTTCACGGTACCATATCCGATCACGACCACTTCTTCCAGGCTTTTGATGTCCTGTTTCAGCTGAACGTCGATGGTCGTACGCGTACCTACGGCTACTTCCTGACTCATATACCCGACCAGGGAGAAAACCAGGGTATTGTCGGCACTCTCTGGAATGGTCAATTTGAAATTCCCTTCCGCGTCCGTAGTATTTCCCCGGGAGGTACCTTTCAGGAGGATGTTCACTCCCGGTAAGCCTTCCCCTTTTTCATCGGTTACTTTGCCGGTAATGACCTGATCCTGTACTTCCAGACTGGGTTGTTGCGAGGCCACCGGGCTACTGGGACGGGCGGACGTTTGCGGTAATTCCCGCTCCGTTGTTTTATCCAGACGTTGTCCGACAATCAGATAGGCTCCGTCCTTCGCCTTGCGGTAGTGCAGACCAGAGTTTTTCAGCACCCGGTCCAGATTTTCTTCCAGGCTGGCTTTGGGATCAAGAGCCGTTTTAGGCACCGTCAGACCCTGCACCAGCTGATCGCCGAAAAGAATATCAACGCCAAACCGCTCTTTTAGCTCATGTAATACGTCTTTAAGTTTCCGTTGGGAAGTATTTTTTAGCTGAAGTGAGGACTGCCACTCCGTCGGTGACAGCAAAGGACTAGCGGGCTGGCCAGGTAAAGCCAGGCAAACCACTAGCCCCCACGTGTGTAGGCTAGTAAAAAAAAGAGACATACGGAGATAGAGGGATTATGTGAGAGAAGTAGATTGTAAAATAATTTCTTTGTCCTGATGGATGATGCGTAAGTTCAGTACTTCGGCAATAATGCTGAGTAGCTCTTCGGCACTTTCGGCTGGATAGGCTCCTGACAAGGTAAGGGCAGCGGTTCGGGATTCGGGGATACGCAGGACGATCCCAAAATTTTCTTCAAAGAGGTACGTCAGCTCCTGAAGGGACGTTTCTTTGAACACGTAGCGGTGTTCACGCCAGCTGGAAAAATGATGGCTCCGATCCCATTTTTTAAGCTGAACGTTGCCTTTCGAGGGAAGCTTTACTAGATCGCCGGGTTTGAGTCGGACGGCATCCCCTTTGTTACCCTGTTTCTGGTAATGAAATTCGACGCTGCCCTGAAGTAAAGCTACTTCGGTAGCCCGGGAACGCGTGAAAAGGTTAAACTCCGTACCCAATACGACTACTTCCGAACCGTGATCCGTTTTTACCACAAAAGGCTGATCATCCGGAGTATGGGTAATGGAAAAGAGGGCCTCCCCTTCGAGCTTCACTTGCCGACGCTTTCCCAAAAATCCGAAACGGGGTACCTGCAGCGTGGAGTTGGCGTTCAGCGTTACGCGGCTTCCGTCGGTCAGTTGTACCACTTTCACTTGTCCATAGCCCGTGGCGTAACGCTGATTCAGTAACCGATCCTGGTAGAAGTATCCCAGTAGCACCAGAAGGGATGCCGCAATCGAAGGAAGCAGCCACTTCCGATAGTTACGCCAACGATCTGTACTTTCGGGTTCGACGTTTGAAAACGTAGGCCGTTGATCATTGTACAGAAAATCCTTAAACTGACTATACGCTTTCTCCTGATCCGGGTGGTATTGCAGGTGTGAGCGTTCCCATTCCTGCAACCATTCGTAAAACAATTCTTCGTTTTGTGGGTCCTGGCTCCACGCTTCGATTTGCTTTCGCTGCAAAACCGTCGCTTTGCCCGAAAAGAAATCAAAGATGAGCTGTTTATTAATGAGTGGATTCATGGTACGGATGTTATTGAGCAAGGCAGAAAGGAACGTCAGGCAACCTTAGTGAATAAAGAATATTCCTAAAAGGAGCTGGAACCAGCGGGATTTCAGCATTTCTCGAATGGTCTGGTTGGCCAGGCGAATTTGTACTTCGATGGTACGAACGGACAGGCCCAACTCAGTAGCGATTTCTGCGTACTTTCTGCCTTCAAACGGTACATCAGGTAAATCTTCCGGCGTTGTACGGGCAGGGAATCAATGGCTTTTTCTACATCCTGATACAATTCATCGTATTGAGTGAGTGCATCGGGTTGCTGACTATGTTCGCTCAAATAAGCTTCTGCCTCTTCAATGGGTACGTCTCGCTGAAAGGACTGCCGAATGTAGTTGTAAGCCCGGTTGCGTACCGTTTTAAAGAGGTAAGCCCGGTACGAACTGGTGATGGTCGAAAAAACCTGTTTTTCATAGAATTGGCAGAACACTTCAGCGACCATATCCTCAGCAACCGACTTGGACCCTACAAAACGCACGGCATGACTGCACAGCTCCACGTAGTGCCGACGGAAGAGTATTTCACAACCTAGCCTTGGATTGGTCTCGAAGGTTTTTCGGGTAAAAAGCTCCTGATCAGAGCTTTTTAACGGCTCATGCTCCGTTTCATCGGCCGGAGAAACGGGATCAGTCGTTAGAAAAGAGTTCCAAGTGCTAGCTAGCTGCATAGAATCTTACATTATCGGTATGCCAAGTGGTGACAATTCAGGGGGAAGACACGGGAGCCCTAAAAATCCCTTAAGCCAAACTGGAAAATTTTTATATTTTTTTTTAACCCCTTCTGTAAGAGTTAAAAATCTGCTCAAAACCAGCAAAAAAGAAGGTATCGTGGCGGCGTTTTACAAAAAGGAGGAACAAATATAATAGAAATCCCTGGCAAGTCGCTCCATATAATTGGTAGGTAAAAATGGTTACTACCACTTTTTCATTAGATCATTTGAAATTATAGTTCAAGAGATTTATTCTTCATGGTTCTCTTGTAAAAGGCTAATGTATTAGGCCTTTATGAAAAAAATTATAAAACAGCATTGATAGATAATACGCTATATAGCGTTTTGGAAAGATTCCCTAACGGAGCGAACTTAGAATAATACTATTTTTAATCAGTTCTTCTTTTATAACTTGAAGACGGCAAAAGCTTAGGTTATTCGTTGATACGGCTGGTAACCTAAGAGCTTTCTATGGGTGAGGCGGGTCATCTTCAAGCAAAAGCTATTGGTTGATCGTTCATCGTTATTAGTAGAGGGTCTAACCTCTTCATGGACTGCGTAAAACCGAACCCCGTTCTGTCACATTTCATGTCGGAATTCCATTCTGGGGCTTAAGCCGCCTACC
>NZ_NMPS01000216.1:0-26164 GCF_002261125.1 Siphonobacter sp. BAB-5385
GTCTTAATCGTACCTAGTTGGAATTGAAATATGTCCTGGCCTCTGGGAAGGTTTACATACTGCGGAGTCTTAATCGTACCTAATTGGAATTGAAATCCAATATCCCGGCCACGCGGGAGGTTGATGTATTGCGTTTTAATCGCACCTTTTTGGAATTGAAATGTCCACCTTCTGACTCGCTGCTGAATCATGCAGGCATCCTAATCGTACCTCATCGGAATACACCAGACTCAACCGAACCCTACTTCCCCACCTCAAACGTCATCCGCTGACTTCCGGCGTCGCCTTGGGCAGAGAGTCCCTGAATGACTACCTGATAGGTACCGGACAGATCGGACGTGTAAAAATCGAGGGCCTGGGTTGCTTTTACCTGCGGAGCCCAGTACAGAAGCGTTCGAAAATCGGCCGTACGGCTCTGGCGTTGCTGAGGCGTGTCGTAACGGGGTGAATAAAACGTTCGCTGGGCCTGTACCCCCTCATAGGAAGTAATCAGTCCCTCGGGCTGAAAGCCGGCCAGGTCACCCTTATAACTCCGGAAACTGACAATTCCCTCAAACAGTAAAGGGCCCAGAAAATACCGCCGGTTTACGACATCGAGCCGTTTGATTTTCAGCGGATCAAGGGCCAGTACTTTGTTTACATCAAAGACCGGCACGCCATCCACCAGTACCAGCGGGGGTTGGGTAAAGCTGTACTCCGCCCGACCCAGCATCAGAAAGGAAAATTGGGACTGATGCCGCCGCACGTCTACTTCGGGTACGTATTCCCGCATCACTTCCTCCAGTACCGGAAAACGCGTATAGTCATCCAGCTTGTAACTTTTTTCGGGAATTCCGTAAAAAGCCATCGTATCGCTTACGGGCACGGACTGGTACAGGGGCTGATAGGCGTTGCGTACCTGCATCTGAATACTCCGATCCAGCAGGGCATTTTGCAGCGTTCGGTCAAACGAGAAAACGGGTAACGTCCGCGAAGAAAACTGATCCGAAAACGGACTCTCCAATTCCACCCGTTTCAGCGTATCTTCCGTTTGCACCACGACTTCATTCATTGCCTCAAAGTGCTTCATCTGGAAAAAGACTCGCCCGTCCCGATCGCTCAGAGCTGGGTACAGCCAGACGTCCTTGCCCGGAGCCGCCAGATATACCGGCACGTTTGCCACGGGCTGCTGATTGGCCATAACTTTTCCGTAAAGCAAATGAGCTTCGTACTCGGGAATGTAGCGAAAGGGAACGGGATGCATTACCTGCTCCCAGGGAAAGCGACTCCAGCCGTGCGTCAGCATGACCAAGTCAACGTTGGCCGTGGAATCAGTCAGGTAAGTAGCGGGAGCTTCGACCGTACCCTTCAAATCGGAGTTCAGCCAGAGATAACTGTAAATATCTTCACTCGCGTCGTTTTGCAGGGAATCGAGTCGGTACACGGCCACCGAAACGTCCGCCGAGTCGGGCAGTTGCAGAGCCAGGGATATCTTCTCGCGTCGTGCATAAGCCGCCTTATCACTTTTAACGCCAATTTTCATAGCCGGTCGCTCCGGGCGTTTAAAGTACAACCGTTCGCAGAGGGGCTGCTGTTCGGCATTGAATAAGGTCAGGTGCGTAATGCCTTCCAGCAAATCACTTTTTTAACCCAAAACTGGGTTTTGCCCTGACGAATCACATTGCTTTCACTCTGCTGTACCGACTGCCGGGTGTGTACCAGTAACGACACGCGGGCATCGGGTCCGGCCACGCGTACTTCCAGTTCATCTTTACCCGTATCCTGCAGGGTCAGTACGTAACCCGACTTCTGTACGTCCGGCAGTGTATAGGTTCGCTGGGTTCCGGCGGCATCTTTCACCACTGCCCGGTACGTTTCGCCGGCTTTGGGCGTCAGTACAAAAGACCCCATGCCAGGTGTTCGGACTGGAAGGTCGCTACCGTTTCATCCGCCGCGTTGCGAATGGTTCCGCTGAAGGTACTTCCGAATCCATTTTCATTGATGCCGCGAAAAGCAACCCGGCCTGGCAGGGATTCGACCAGATGGCCCCCTTCCGGGAAAAACTGAAGATCCAGCTGAGCCTCTTTTTCCTGCGTCGGCACTTTCGTAAAGCTGTTGACAATCGTCAGGGTTTTTTCGTAGTACAAATCCGCACTGAAGTTTTTCATCCAGTTGGTATACGCCCGCACGTGATACCGCCCCGAATTCAGCGTAGCCGGTAAAATGAGCATCCCGTGCCCCTTGCCTTTTTCGAGCGAAACCTTGCTTTGCAAAACCGGCGTGTGACTCGCATCCAGCAATTCGAGATACGCAACCTTACTCAGATCGGCGGGCTGATGCGTCGTGCCATCGACCACGTAGAGTTTAAACCAGAGCGTTTCGCCCACTACGTAAAACGAACGGTCACTGTGCAGATATACTTTTTCCTGAAACGCTTTCTGACTGTATTGTTCAAAGGCCTGCCGAACGGCATCCTGAGCGACTACCGGCCCGGCCCATAACAGCAGACAAAGGCTTATTAACTTTCGTGCAATCATACCATTTAAAACCAGCTAGGTTTATTGAGACTTCCTCCCAGCGAACGGCAATCGGCACAATTACTGGGAACAAACAGGTACCGGGTAGGCATGTCGAGCATACCGATGATTTTTCTACCGTTGTCGGAGGTTAATACCGATCTTCGAGCGACAAGGTGTCGGGTTCGACACTACAGCGAGGATAGGTGCCGGGGAACCATCCATTGAAATCGATCGGCCTTACCGTCAGGCGGAA
Source organism: Siphonobacter sp. BAB-5385 (assembly GCF_002261125.1). Lineage (NCBI taxonomy): Bacteria > Pseudomonadati > Bacteroidota > Cytophagia > Cytophagales > Cytophagaceae > Siphonobacter > Siphonobacter sp. BAB-5385. The sequence continues at coordinate 2,752 of NZ_NMPS01000216.1, forward strand.
GCTTCGTTCGGTACCCGCTGAAAAGAAGCCAAACGCCAGCTCTTCGGGATGACTTTCACAACGGATATTGCCCGTTATCAAGGAAGGCTGCGGATCGAACAGACCGCCCGTTGTTTCGGAAGTTCTGGCCAGCATGTCCCAGTATTCGTAGGCGGCCTGCGTCAGGGTGTACTGTTTCACCAGCAGACTGTATTTGACCAGCAGTTTATTGCTGGAATTATGAATCGCCACCAGCGGAAAACTCTGAATTCGATCCTCGCTAAGTTTGGCCGAAGTCCCGATCAGGATGTTTGTAGGACGGTCCGTTCGCCAGCAGGAGTATACGTCCACCGTTCGCGGAACAATCTCCTGCTTCACCACCTCCAGACCCGAATAATAGGCACTCTGGTACTGGTAGGTTTCCTCAATTTTCCAGCGATAAAAACGGCTGTTGTTACTCGGATCGTGGGTATGCACCAGAAAACGCATGAGGTTGTTGGGCCGATCGGGCTGCCAGGTTACGCTGTCGATGGCCGGGCTCTGCCGGGCCGGTACGTAATCGGAGACGTAGGTTTTACCATCCCGCGTTCGAATCTGAATTCGCAGGTTTTCTTCCCCGACGAACCTCCGTGGGGTCAGTATGTAGGTTCCGGGTCTGATTTCCTGGAATACGTGTACCGTGCCCCGGTCTCCTCCCACCTGTATACTCGCTCCCGACTCCACCAGGGATGGCGTATTGTCGTTCACGGGCTGCGTTCGTGACAGCGTAATAACCGTGGTGTCCCTGCCAGTATTCAGAAATCCGCTCACCACCAGATACCGGTTGCTCAGGGAGGTATCGGCAGGTTTGAAGGGATCAATACAGCCACTTACCACCAGCAGGATTCCGAAAAAAAGTCCCCAGTATTTCATCAGAATTTAAAATTATACGTAATACTTGGAATGGGCTGACCGAAGATGGACAGTTGATACCCATTGATTTTCCCGTTTTCGGTAACGAAATAAACCGAATACGGATTTTTACGCCCGAGCAGGTTGTACACCGATAGCGTCCAGGAGCTGTGAGCCAGCTTACGTACCCGGTGATTCCCCTCGATATTGATGCCCACATCGGCCCGGATGTAATCGGGAATGCGATTCTGGTTACGGTCGGCGTAGTACGGTCGCACTACCCCATCCATGACGTACTTGCCCACGGGAGGCGTGTAGGGCCGGCCCGTACTGTAGGTAAAGTTGAGCGAAAAGCTCAAACGGCGATTCACTTTATAGTTACTGACCAGGGTGAAATCGTGCGGTTTGTCGTAGTTGGCCGGATAGAATTTACCCCGGTTTGGTGCGTCGGGCGAAGTAGGATCGCTGGCCCGTAACAAGGTCCGCGAGTAGGTATAGCTGGCCCAGCCGTTGAGTTTCCCGCGTAGTTTTTTCAACAGCACCTCCACGCCGTACGCCTGTCCGATGGTTGAAATCACCGCCGTTTCGATCTGCTTATTCAGTATCAGGGAATCGCCACTTTTGTAATCCAGCACGTTTTTGAGGTCTTTGTAATAGCCCTCTACCGACAGTTCAATCACGCCCGCCCGTAGGTTTTTGTACACCCCCAGCGAATACTGTGTGCCCTGTTGCGGCTTGAGGTACGGATCACTCAGCTTCCAGACGTCTGTCGGCGAAATGGCCGCCGTATTCGACAGCATCTGAATGTACTGCCGGGTGGTATTAAAACCTGCTTTGACCGATAACGTGGGCGTCGGCATGTACCGCAGGGAAAACCGGTACTCGGGCCCCATGTAATGCTGAATCACCGCTCCCGAGCCGTAGGACCGAAAGCCCGTGATGTACTGCTTGTCGAAGGGCAGATTTTCGGCGTACTGGGCTACCTGTTTCGGACCGAGGTACTGAAACATGGATACCCGCAGGCCTCCCGTAATGGCCAGCTTCGGAGTCACATCGTACCGCTCGGAGAAATACACCGCTGTTTCCAGTCCCTGTTCGGGCTGAACTTCCTCGGGCATCACCAGCGAAGTTTCTCCTTTCGGGAAAAACGATCCCGGATGTACTTGGTACAAAATGCTGCTGATCCCCATATCCATGGTATGTCGGATGTTGGGAAGGTAGCTCAGATCAGCCTTGACGTTGTACTGACGAATGCCGAATTTGAGCTGGTAGGCGTTTTCGGGGAATTGATCCCCCTGAATATCATAGCGGTAGCGACTGTACGAAGCCGTGAACGTGCCAAACAGCTTGGGATGGAAAATCCGTTTCCACTTCAGAGCAGCCAGCTGACTCTCGTACCGATACACGGTGTCGCTGTTGAATTTAAACTGATCGTTACTGAGATAGCCCGTCAGGGTGAGGCTATTCCGTTGATTGATTTCGTGATTGACCTGTACGTTGACGTCGTAAAAGGAAGCCCGGCTCCGATTGTATCGCACGTCAGAGACCTGCTTGAGCAACCAGTTGGAATACGACGAACGACCGCTCACCATAAGCGAAGTCCGTTCCTTGATCAGGGGGCCTTCGAGCGTCAAGCGACCCGTCAGCAACCCAATGCCTCCGGAACCAGCGAATTTCTTTTTATTGCCTTCTCGCGTCGTAATGTCCAGTACTGACGACAGACGACCTCCCAGGCGGGCGGGCATATCGCTTTTGTAGAGTTCAATTTCCTTGAGAATATCGGGGTTGAAGGCCGAGAAAAAGCCGAACAGGTGCGAAGGATTGTACACCGTAGCATCGTTAAAGAGAATCAGGTTCTGGTCCGTGGACCCGCCGCGTACGTTCAGACCCGTACTACTTTCGCCCACTGATTTCACCCCCGGCAGCGTCAGTACTACCCGCAGGGCATCGGTTTCGCCAAAGGCCGTCGGTACCTGCTTCATGGTCGTAATCGTGAGCTTGGATACGCCCATCTGATTGCTGGCTACGGTAGCATCCAGATCCGATTTTACCTGAATTTCCTTCAGGGCCACGACGTTCTCAATGAGTTCGATGTTCAGCTTTCCGTTTGAATACAGGACAATCTGCCGATGCCCTTCCCGCATGCCTACACTTCGAACGTTCAGGGTATGCCGCCCGCGGGGTAAGGTCAATGTATAGTAACCCAACGCATCGGTTGCAACGCCAATGGACGGCTTTTCGATGAATACGGCCGCTCCGACCACGGGTTCGCCCGTTACGATGTTTCGAACATAACCGCTCACAGTCGCGACACCTTCCCGAATGCGGTAGGTTTTCACACCAATATCGTAGACTTTATTTTCGGCCGTCGAGAGCAGACGAGCGGTGATTTCGCGGTCATGAAAGCTGTACGAAATGCTGGTGTCCACGTCCTGATCTACCTCAAATACACCGATGGGCAGGGACGTGATGATGGGTCGCTCTTTGGTAATGAAAACGTGATGACGGGCGTCGATGGCGAATTTCAGATCGGTTTCCCGTAGTACTTCCGTCAGAAAGTTCGTCAGGGGCTGGTTCCGTACCTGAGCCGTAATCCGCACACTATCCGTATCGGCTTTGTTGTAATAGAAGTAATAGTCCGAAGAAGCTTCCAGCGTGCGTACCAGTTCGTCGAATTTCAGATCGGTACAACTGCCGTTTACCACCCGTCCATCAAACGTTAATTGTCCGAATGAACGCGATTGAAACACCAGTAAAAGAAAGATGCAGAATAAAAGTGCTCTCATTTGATCTGATCGTAATAAGCGACTACGTTGCGGATAGCGTTTTCGCGGTCCTCTCTAAAATTCAGGGTACGGGCGTATTTTCGAAGCTCTTTTTTACGATCACTCAAGGCCGTTAAAATTGATTTTTTGCTATTTACCGAAATGTATTGATCGCCTTTTAGAAGGTAATAATAATCGTGAGGGGTGTAAATAATCAGAACGCGTTGCTGCGACAAATCTTCCGTTCGATCTTTGGTTCGTTTACAAAAAATTTTCGTTTTTCCGTCGTAAACCCGTTCATAAAAGCCCGGTTTTAATCCCTGTTTTATACGTATAAAGGTATGCGTTCCGATCTTAACGTCTTCAATTAAGCTCTGATCGGGAATAAGGCGATGCAGACCGTCGTGATTTCGCAGGATAAAGAGTTCCCGGTGAATGTCATACAGCAGAGGCAGGTTGTTGTAACGATTTCCGGCATACGTCAGAGAAGCTGACAACCAATCCATTGACTCAAAAAACTGATGACCCTGCGGGCGAAATTCCTGGATGGTGTATTCTTTGCCGTTGTAATAGCTTGCCGTAGGATGGGTAGCTTTTTCGTAAAGTTGCCGGGCGTAGGCCGAAGCTGGAAGTGGGCTACCCTGACTGAATCCATCGGTAAAATGGCCCGTCAAAACGCATACAAAAATCATCCAGTAGATACGGGCCATATCCGTTTTAACGAAGGTTTAGAAGTTCCTTTTTACCAGATACCTGGTTTTCGAATGCTCGAATGTAAGTATTTTCAGGGGAAGCCGTAGGGTTTCTTTTTTGAATAGCGATGCAAAAGCTCTTTTCTGCGACGCTTTATTACACGTTAGGTACGCGACTTACTATTCGTTAAAACCGCGTGTTCAAACCCTTACTATCCGCTAAAAATCTCTTCATACATGGCCCATTCGGTTGGCAATTTCTGCTTCTTTTAAATCAACTCAGGTCTGTTATTACCGGAAATACCCACGGCCCGGCATTACCCATTTCCTGACAGCTTCCCGTTTCTTTGCCTAATTCGCCAGCGTAAGTATCCAATTGATAACATGTGAACGAATATCCGACTAGTGGAGGGCTGTCGTACGAACAAATAGCAGGCCTGCTTATGAGCGTATAGTCTAATCCGTGAAATTACGTTAGCGACGCTGGCTGCTCTTTAAAAGGCAGGAAAAGATTTCCGTCGATTTGTGGTGAATGAAGATTTCCAGAGCTAGTCTGCCCCAGCCCGATCAATGTCCGGTACCAAACGGGAAGTGCCTGCAGGAATGAGTCCTTCCCGCAAGCACTTCTTCAGGTTATGTGCACTAGCATCGGTGTAAACGCTAGCCAGGCTCTGACTACCCAGGAAAAAGCCCCCGGCGTAGCCTCTATTTGTTATACTTCTCCACCATTTTCCGCATAAACTCCAGACTGCCCTTCGCCAGTTCTTCCGCTCCGTACCGCGACGGCCGCCAGAGCGACGTAGCCGAAGCCATGCCTTCGACCTGGGAGGAAAAGTTTTCCAGCACCAGCGGGCCGCTGTAGTTGATTTCCGATAAAGCCCGGAACAGATCGTCCCAGTGTACATTGCCTTCCCCTAGCATCCCCCGGTCACTTTCCGTCATGTGTACGTGCCGTAAGTGGTTACCCGCCTGAACTACAGGTTCGTAGAAATTACGCTCTTCAATATTCATGTGAAAGGTGTCCAGGTGCAGGGCCAGATTGGGATGGTTTACTTTCGCAAGCATCGTTAACACTTCCTCAGCAGACGTGCAGACGTAGCTTTCGTACCGATTGATGGGTTCAATGGCTACGGTTATCCCTAATTGAGCGGCGTAATCGGCTACGTCGGCCCATACTTCGCATACGGTTTGTTCCTCGGCTTCGGTACGGGGCTGTCCGGTAAATACGCCGATGGCCGCGTGCAAAACGCCCACCAGTTGGGTCGCTCCTAGCCCGGCTGTTTTCTCAAGAGCCGTTTTGATTAGTTGTGTCGCTTCTTTGGGGTGAAAGGGAATGTGGTACGGTTTTGACAAATTCAGGCCGCATACGACTCCGATACCTGCCTCACGAAGCTGGGACTTCACCACCGGGGCATCAAACTCCATGCTGGTTGGCAAGAGGATTTCCAGCAGATCAAAACCAGCTTTGGCCGTTTGGGCAATGGCGTATTTTCCGGATTCAGCCGTCCAGACGGGATGAACCCAGGACAGCAGCGAAGCTCCCAATTGAGATTGTATCATGTCGCGATTGATTCGTAAATAGGCGGCAAGATACAGGAAGTCGTCCACAGATATACTCCTGCCAAAACTCCAATCCTTATTTTCACGTTTTCGTTATGATAGTATTATTTAGATTAAAAGTTTAACATTACTCACGTTAAAAGCTTGAAATCAACACCATCTTCCCGAATTTGCACGCTTATTCGATTTCTCCATCTTTCAAATCTATTTTATTCCATGAGCGTATCTACTTGGCGACGCCTGCTAGTGCTGGGGTTGTTGTGGTTGCCTACCCTAGTTTGGGCTCAGAATCTCGACAATCCGCTGAAGGGTCAGCGGGTACTGGTTTTTTCTAAAACGGTGAAGTTTCGGCATAGCTCCATTCCTCAGGGCATTCGTTGCGTAGAGGCTTTAGGTCGTAAGCACGGCTTCACGGTGGATGCTACCGAAAACTCCACCGCTTTCACCGAAGACAATCTGAAGAAATATAAAGTCGTCGTCTTTCTGAGTACGACGGGCGATGTGCTCAACGACAGCCAGCAGGCGGCTTTCGAGCGGTACATTCAGGCGGGTGGTGGCTACGTGGGTATCCACGCGGCGGCCGATACGGAATACGACTGGCCCTGGTACGGGAAAATGGTCGGTGGCTGGTTTCTCTCCCACCCCGGCAATCCGAACGTGCGGACGGGCGACATGACCGTACGTGATAAAAACCACCCGGCTACGGCGGAATTACCAACGACGTTTAAACGGACGGATGAATTCTACGATTACAAAAACGTGAATCCCGACATCAAGGTGCTGATTACAGTAGACGAAAAATCGTACGGAGATGCGAAGATGAACGCCGGCGAGAATCACCCCATGGCCTGGTACCACGAATACGACGGCGGCCGGATTTTCTACACGGCTTACGGCCACACGGACGAAACATTCATGGAGCCGCTGTTCCTGCAACACCTCTGGGGCGGCTTACGCTGGGCCGGAGCTGGGATGCCCGTCGATTATAAAAAAGCGAAGACGCAGCGGGCTCCCGAGGAAAACCGCTTCTCCCGCGAGGTACTCGATGAAAAGCTGTACGAACCCACCGAGCTGGCGGTACGCGATGGCAAGGTATTCTTCACGCACCGTCGGGGCGAGATTCGTTACTACAACCCAAAGAATTCACCCAAGGTGAAAACGCTCGATACGGTTAGCGTTTTCTCGACTTTTGAGTATGGGTTGATGGGCCTGAATCTGGACCCGAAGTTCGAAGAAAATCACTGGATGTATATGTATTATTCGCCCTCGGCCAGCCATTACGGAGCCGATACGGCGAACCGACTGGTACGGGTGAAATTCAACCCCACGCAGGAAACGATTGACTGGAAAACCGAACAGGTGCTGCTTCGCGTGCCCGTGAAACGTTCGGGCTGCTGCCACACGGGTGGTTCAATTGAGTTTGATAAAGTGGGTAACCTCTATCTTTCGACGGGTGATGATACCAACCCTTTCGATTCCGATGGATTTAGTCCCAGTGACGAACGCCCCGACCGCCGGGGCTGGGATGCCCGGGCGACCTCTTCCAACACGAATGACTACCGCGGAAAAATTCTGCGTATCAAGCCGAATGACGACGGAACTGCGGGGTACAGCATTCCCGCCGGTAACCTGTTCAAGCCCGGCACCGACAAAGCCTTACCCGAAATTTACGTCATGGGTAACCGGAACCCGTACCGGATTTCAGTAGACAAACACACGGGTTATCTGTACTGGGGTGAAGTAGGTCCCGATGCGGCGAATAATATTGAAGGTCGCGGTCCACGGGGGCACGATGAGGTAAACCAGGCTCGCCAGGCCGGATACTTTGGCTGGCCGCTGTTTGTGGCGGACAACCGGGCGTACAACCGCTATAATTTCGAAAAGAAGCAATCCGGAGAAAAGTACGATCCGGCCAAGCCGATTAACGATTCGCCGCACAACACGGGCCTGAAGGAATTACCGCCCGCTCAGAAACCCATTATCTATTATCCGTACGCCGATTCACCGGAGTTTGGGGAAATCGTAGGTAAAGGCGGTCGTAACGCGATGGCCGGACCAGTCTTCTACGCGGAAGATTACGACGCGAATTCCAAGGTACGCTTCCCAGACTTTTATCAGGGAAAATTCTTTGCCTACGACTGGGTTCGGGATTACATCAACGTCGTAACCCTGAAGCCCAACGGTGACCTCCAGAGCATGGAACGTTTCCTGCCCGACTGGAAATTCTCCCACCCGATTGACATGCAATTCGACCGGGATGGTTCCCTGTACATGCTGGAATACGGCCCTAACTGGTTTGCCCAAAACGATGATGCCCGCCTGACGCGGATTACGTACAACGCGGGTAATCGTCCGCCCGTAGCCGTGGCCAGTGCCAGCAAAACGGCCGGAGCTGCTCCGCTACAGGTAACGCTCTCCAGCAAAGGTTCCATGGATTACGACGGCGATGCCTTGCGGTACGAGTGGACCGTAAACGGTAAAAAATTCACTACGCCAACCGCCTCGTATACATTCGCGAAGCCGGGCATCTACAAACCCGTTTTGAAAGTAACGGACGCGGCCGGAAAGGTCAGCCAGAAAACGCTGGAAATTCAGGTTGGTAATGAATTGCCGAAAGTAGAAGTAGCCGTAAAAGGCAACCAGACGTTCTACTTCGACCAGCAGCCCGTAGTTTACGAAGTAAAAGTATCCGACAAGGAAGATGGCTCGCTGGCCAACAAAAAAATCGCGGCAGAAGACGTAAACGTAGACATCAATTTCCTGGAAGGATACGACAAAACCGTCATTGCCCAGGGTCACCAGATGAATACGAGCTTCTCGACGGGCAAACGCCTCATGGAGCTTTCGGACTGCAAAGCCTGCCACGCCATTGACAAGAAATCCATTGGTCCCGCGTACCGCGATGTAGCGAAGAAGTACAAAGGCAAAAATGCCGAAGCAAAACTGGTAGCGAAAGTCATCAACGGTGGTGCGGGCGTATGGGGCGAACAACCCATGAGTGCTCACCCCCAGCTTTCAAAAGCCGACGTTAGTGAAATGGTGAAGTATATTCTCAGTTTAACGGACGACAAAAAGAAGAGTCAGCCGCTGAAAGGTAACTACACGCCGGAGGACAATGGCAAGAATGGTACGTACATTTTTGCGGCTAGCTATACGGATAAGGGCAACGGCAGCATTGCTCCGCAAACCGCCCAACAGGCCGTAACGCTACGGAGTGCGAAAGTACCCGCTCTAAGCAATGATGTATCCAAGTACATTCAAACGTCGAAGTCCAAAGAACTGAAGAAAGATCTGGCCGTAGCGACGACGAGTGGTAGCTATCTGGGATTCAGGAAAATCGATCTGTCGGAGATTACGTCTGTCGTCTTTAACGCCTATACCGCACCCGGCAAAGCCAGCGGCGGTCAGGTCGAAATCCGCCTGGGCTCCCCCACCGGAAAACTGATTGGTCAAACCAGTATTCGGGAGACGGGCCAGATTCAGGCTCTGCTCACGGGCGTGCCCACTACTGGGTTGACGGACGTCTACTTTGTATTCCTCAATCCCGATGCCAAAGACGATCAGGACCTGTTTGCTCTGGACACCATCGAGTTTCAGAAAAAACGAACCGAACACTCATCAATGGGTAAATAAGGTACCAATTCATTGATTTAAATCCGGGCGAAGCATTCGTCCGGATTTTTTTATTTTAAACCGTTTAGTAATAAATCAAAGCCGTTACTTCCTGATTTACAACCCATTATCTTTCACAATCTTTCTACTGCATCCATTCTGTTTCAGGAAGGGTTTCGGTTTGGAATCGTTTTTTAAGTGTTTTTCCTCATTAATCCAACTCGCTTATGAAACGTTTCTCTCTCATAGCCCTTCTTTTGTTCACGGTAGTTTCTTTCGCGGAAGCTCAATCGTATCGACGGTATTCTCCGTATGACCGAGGTTATTCCTCCTACGACCGCCGGTCTTCCGATCGTCGGTACTCGTCAGATGACCGTCGGTACTCCTCATACGACCGTCGTTATTCTTCCTATGACCGTCGTCCCCGGTATGATCGCTATTCGTACTCCCGTTCCCGGTATAAAAAAGAAGATTATCGGGGTCGCAGTTACTTGGGCGTAAAGGCCAGCGGTAATCACTCGTTACTGATCAACAAAACGCTTCCGGTGGAATTGGGGCTGGCTCCCGAATATGATGGTGGGCTGGTCTTTAATTTCTCGCTGGGGAACGTACTTTCCTTACAGCCAGAGATTCTGTACAGCCGAAACTCACTGGTTACCTACAGTCGGGGTGGGGATTTGAAAACAACTACTTCCAGTATCGATGTGCCGGTATTGTTCCGGTTCTCGTTCGGTAACAAAACGCAATTCTTCATTAATGCCGGTGCAGCAGCCCGTTACGCCTTGGAAACGAAGGAACGCTTTGCCGGAGGAATGGAACAAACCACTGATTACGAAGGTCAGGATTTTAATCAACGCACGACGTACGGAGCTGCCGGAGGCATGGGTATCGCTCTCAATAGTTACGGAGGACAGTTTTTCATCGAAGCTCGCGGCTACTATCCCATGGGTAGTTTCCGGGATGGATGGCTGGAAGGCAGCGAAAACCGACGTCTGAACGTAGGCCTTTCGCTGGGGTATCTGGCACGGTTCGGTCGGTAATTTTTTCATACTTAGTCACAAAAATAGCCGGGCAATTGACCCGGCTATTTTTATGTTCAATGAAATTCATTCGCCGACTTCTGGTACGACAAACGATTCAGGTAAACTATACAGGAACGCCAGACGGCTATGCTTCTTCGCTTTTTTTTACCTAAATATCGTTCTTTAGCCTCGGTAAACTCTTCGAGAATTTCCAGAATTCCCTTATCGTTGCAGACGTAGGTTTTTCCCGTTTTAAAGTCAATAATAAAGCCCTCCCCTGCGTTGGCATTCATTTGTGAAGCAGCCAAACCTGCGATAGCTCCGCCAATTAAGCCCCCGCCTATTCCAACAACCATCATCCCATTCGCAGCCGGATTTTGCGTTCCCAGATAATCTTCAATCAGGAAAAAGCGGCCCGTTTCACGTACGGGAGCAAAGTAATGAACCATCTGTCGGGATTGATACTGAGCGGAGGACATGTACAATTGCTGCCCATCGGAATAGGCAAACACTCGCTTTTTTCCAACCACATCTACCAGATTTTTGATCTTGATCTTGTGATCCTGAAAATCACTTATTTTCAATCGTTCAGCCGCAATACTGGGTTTAGCCTTCAATAGTTCGCCTACATTCTGATAAAGTCCAGCCGGAAAGGTTTGCATTTCGTGCAGGGATGCTACCTCCGCGTTCAATTCAACACCGATCTCGTATAATTCTCCGGGATTTTTCTTCCAGTCCGAAGTCGTAACGTTTCCCAGAAACAGCGTTAGCCATTGCCTGATACGGTTGGGATGTGCTGCGGTTACATCCATTCCTCCAGACTGCACCCGATCAGACAGGGTATAGAGTGCTCGTAGCTGACCCGTCGTATCGCGTCGACATAAAGTCATGGTTGCTTCTACAAAACCCTTTTCAGAGAGGGCTTTTGTTTCTTCGCCAACCCAGAAATCGGAGATGATCAGGATCAGCGGTTCACCCGTGGACGAATAGTTTCTTTCCAGATATTGATCAACATAGGACGCAAGTCCATCCGGAAAGTTGATTTCTACTTTTTTGTTCCCCAGACCTTTCTGAATTACTCCGATATGATCCCTAAAATGCCGGAGATCAATCACCGTTTCAATTTTAAAACTGTCCTGGCGGACGGGCAGAGGTTCCTCCGGTAAAGTGATGAGTTGCTGGGCCTGGGCATGACAAACGGCCCAAAGAATGGCCAAAACCAAGAAAAGGTTTTTGCGTAACATGGATTAAGAAGGGGACAGTATAGGTTAGGAATGCAAAGGGTATATTGAAAGGCAAGTATAAGCAGTAACTAAAGATTATTTATTCGGAAATGGAGGAATGGCTATAAGAAAGCTTTACCATCAATAACCTTGAGCCGGGCGACCAAAAGGCCTAACAAGCAAAAAGCCTGAGAATATACATTCTCAGGCTTTTGCGGTCCGGACGGGGCTCGAACCCGCGACCCCCTGCGTGACAGGCAGGTATTCTAACCAACTGAACTACCGGACCATTCTCTTTGTTCTGACGACTTATCCGTCGAACTGGGTTGCAAATATAAGGGCCTAAAAAGGCGTTTGGCAAGTCCCAGAGCAAAGAAAATTCATTTTTGACTTTATTTTCTTTCGGCCAGATTGATTACCAACCATTTACCGACGAAAAATTTTTTAACTATTTTTCGTCACCCGGATAAACCACTCCAATCTGACGGCGAATTTCTACCAGACTCTCCATTAATTCGATACTGAAGGCGTGCGGCAATAACGGACTTTCGGTCAATCCCTGCCGGATGCAATCCTGCACGTGTTCGGCTTCGTAGGCATAGCCCCAGCCCTTCCGCTCCGTTGAAATGCTCTGGGGCATCGCCTCTTCCGGATAAAAGGTTAGTCCGGTGGTTTCGTGAAAACGGCTTTGAATGAATAACTGGCCCTTGCTGCCGTAAATCGTGCAGGTCGTATCGGTTTTCGCCGCAAACGTGGAAAACAAACTGGCCGTTGCTCCGCTGGCATACCGCAGGGCCATGGAACAGTTCATATCCACCCCCGTTTCGGTCAGCGTACCGACGGCTTTAATTTCGTCGGGCACGCCCAGCAGGAGCTTGCTGATGAAGAGTGGGTAGAGTCCGATGTCGTACAAGGAACCACCGGCCAGATCTCGATTAAACAATCGTTTGGTAACATCGTATTCGGCTTTAAAGCCAAAATCAGCCTGTACGTGGACAACCTCTCCAATCTGACCCGACTGAACGATTTCCAGCGTTTGCAGGATAGCCGGATGGAAACGTGACCAGATGGCTTCCATCAGAAACAATCCTTTTTCCTTCGCCAGAGCGGTCATTTCCCGTACCTGTTGCGTCTGGAGAGCAAAAGCTTTCTCACACAGTACGGGCTTACCGGCATTTAGACACAATAGCGTATGCTCGTAGTGTTCAGAGTGCGGCGAAGCGACGTAAATCACGTCTACTTTCGGATCAGCCACCAATTCCTCATAGGATCCGTAGCTTTTTCCACGCCAAATTCTTCCGCGAAAGCCAGGGCCCGATCCAGGCTGCGGGAACCAACCGCCGCGATTCTAGCCCCCGGAACGTACTGTAAATCTTCCGCAAATTTGCGGGCAATGTGCCCCGGTGCAAGTATTCCCCAATTCATAGTGTTTGTTGATAGTTACTGGTTGTTTGTTGCTGGTTTGGTCAGGTACTTCGAAATCGTTCAAACATTCTCAAACGCAATCAAACCTTCGAGTGCTAAACCGGCTTCATCGCCTGTAAAAGCGTTTCTACTTGTTCCATTGATACCGCAGGGAAGTTGGCGATCCGCACCTGCGTTTCTTTCGCCTTACCGTAGCCACTGCCCAGGATCATGCCCTGCGTTTTCAGTCGTTCAATGAGTTGTTTGGAAGGCTCGGTGGTATTAGCAACGGCAACCGTAGGACTGCGGTGTTCCGGGTTTTTCACGTAGGGTTCGTATCCTTCCGTTTTTTCCAGGAAATCGTAAATCTTCTTCGCTTTCGCATCCGTCTCCTTCCGAATCGCTTCTACGCCGATGCGGTTCATGTCTTCGGCGACTTTACCCAACAAATAAATATTCCAGACGTTAGGCGTCTCGGGCGTTTCGAAGTTTTTGTAATTTTTCCAGAGACTCGGCAGGCTATGGTACGAGCCGATGCTAAGGTCTTTTTCGCGTAACTGCTCGGCTTTAGCAAGGCATTTTTCACTGGCAATCCAGACGCCCAGTCCGGCTGGCAGACCAAAGGATTTCTGAACGGAGAAAAAGGCCGAATCCACTTCCTCAAAGTCCAAAGAGTGATACGGAGCCGAGGAAACCATATCCACGCAGAAAAGCTTCGAGCGGTAACTACGCTTGAGTTTGTTAATATCTACGCCCCGCATCTGTACGCCCGTCGAGGTTTCGTTGGCCGTCAGACATACCAGTTCCACGTAATCCGGAATTTTTACTTTTCCGTTATTCTCCTCGCCTTTCGCCGCGGTACCGTCGGTTACTTTCACGAAATCTTCGTAATCGAAGCCCTGCCCCAGCGGCTTTTCGAAACGGTGTGTAAACTTCTTCAGATCATTGGCCGTATCGTAAAATTCTGCGAAAAAGAGCCATTGATGCAGTGAAAGCTTTCAAACTCCACGCAGTTCTGGATCATCCGCTCCCAGATCTCCGTAGCCGACCCCGTAAACAGGATGGCGTGCGTCGCGGGAATATTCAGTAAGGTCCGGAGTTGCTCGTCGGTATGCTGGTAGATTTTCCGGAAAGCGGCTGAACGGTGGGAAATAGACCCAATGTGTTCGTCCAGAGCCGTTTTGATGTGCTGACTGACGGTCGGATACAATTCCGCCGGACCGGGGGTAAAATAGACTTGAGCCATGAATAATGGAAATAAGGACCGTACCAATGAAAGACCAACGTTCGCTTCTCACCTCGGAAAAGCGAACGTTGACCCGTACTCCACACTGGTACGTTTTAGTATAACATCCGAAACTTGATCGTCTCTTCGATTTCTTTCAATTCCTGTACGATTTCCTTCGAGTAATTTTTCGCTACGTCGGTGATCACGTAACCAATTTTCTCGGACGTTTTCAGGTACTGACCCACAATGTTGACGCCGTACTTGGCAAAGATGCCGTTTACTTTCGACAGTACGCCGGGTACGTTCTGGTGAATGTGCAGGAGTCGGTGAGCATCGTGCAGCGGCGGCAGGGTTACTTCGGGGAAGTTCACCACCCCATAGGTACTACCCGTGTTGACGTAGCTGAGCAGTTTGTTGGGTACGAACTCGCCGATACTGGCCTGAGCTTCTTCCGTACTACCGCCAATGTGCGGCGTCAGGATGACGTTGGGGAGGCCGCGTAATTCGCTTTCGAAAACCTCGTCGTTGGTTTTGGGCTCCTGCGGGAATACGTCCACGGCCGCTCCGCGAATCTTTCCTGACTTGATGGCGTTGGCCAGTGCTTTCACGTCCACGACGTGCCCGCGGGAAAGGTTCAGGAATACGACGCCGTCTTTCATCTGGCTGAATTCCCTCTCACCGATGAGCATGGCGTTCGTTTTGCGACCATCCACGTGCAGGGTTACGACGTCCGACTGGCTCAGCAGTTCTTCCAGCGTATGGCACTGACGGGCGTTGGAAAGCGGAAGTTTTTCCACGAGATCGAAGAACAGTACTTCCATACCCAAAGCCTCGGCTACCACAGACAACTGGATACCGATGTTTCCGTAGCCAATCATACCGATTTTCTTGCCGCGAACTTCGTTGGAATTGTTGGCCGACTTGTCCCAGACGCCGTTGTGCAGTTTGACGGATTTCTCGTAAATGCCCCGCATCAGCAGGATCATTTCGCCGACTGCCATTTCTACTACTGACCGCGTATTGGAATACGGAGCGTTGAATACGGCCACGCCGCGTTCTTCCGCCGTGGCCAGATCAATCTGGTTGGTACCGATGCAAAATGCCCCAATGACCATCAAACGCGGAGCATTTTCCAGTACGCGTTTCGTGACCATGGTTTTGGAACGAATCCCGAGGATACTAACGTCCTTGATTTTTTCGATCAGTTCGTCTTCATCCAGTGCCCCTTTCAGGAGTTCTACCTGGAATCCTTCGCGACTGAACATCTCCACCGCCCGGGCGTGTACGTTTTCAAGCAGTAATACTTTCAGCTTGCTTTTGGGGTACGACTGACTGCGGCTTAAGTTATTGAGATACAGAAATTCATCCAGGGACGTCACGATGTGATCGGCCTTTTCAATGACCTTCTGGCGTTCGATGTTTTCGGTAAAAGCAAAGAACTTATTGGCCAGTCCCGATTCTCGTAATTCGTAATCGGTATAGCCGTCGCCGATGACGTATACGTCGCCGGGCAGACTCAGTTGTTGCAACAGCCGTACTTTACCTCCGTTTTTGGAAAGAACGTTGGTATCGTCATAACCGATGATGGTGCCAGCCTCGTCGAAACGGAAGGTATTGGCAAAGACGTGATCTTCGCGAACGCCCATTTCCGTGACGATGGGTTCGATAAATTCCCGGAAACCACTCGATACGATGTAGATCTGGTCGCGGTATTCGCTGATGAATTCCTTGTTCCGGGTAAACGAATCCGAGACTTTTCCCCGCAGAAAATCCACGAGTAGCTCGACATGTTCGCGGCTGGCACTCAGCAGTTCGATCCGCATCTGCAGAGCCTGTTCGAACGAAAGCTCGCCCGCCATACCCCGATCGGTAAGTTCTTTAATTTTTCCCACGACCTCGTCGCGGTTCTTCTGACCAGCCAGGCTAATGGCCGCCAGCTCATCGAGTCCTTCAACTTTCGTGAACGTTGAATCGAAATCAATCACGAAGTAGGTTTGTTCCAGGGTTTTTGTCAACATAATCAAATGGACCGCTGCTTACACGGATGATTAATCAATTTTGCAGTCCCTACCTAAGGGTGTTGCATCCTGCAATAACTCTGTATTAGATTTAGTACGCTTTTAACAAATACCTTAAGGCCAAGTCCTCCGACCACAGAATACCTTGATAGCCGGCCTGATAAAATCCACAATGCCCCCCCTGCGGCGGAGCCTGAAACCAGACCTGTTTTAACGTTTTTATGCGTGCATACGGGTAGCAATCTCTGGAGAGAAAGGGATCGTTCTGGGCGTTAACGATCCGGGTAGGCAGCCGGATTTGATCCAGGAAGTATAACGAAGAATTGGCTTCGTAGTACTCTTCTGCGTCTTTGTACCCGTGTAGTTGTGAAGTGTAAAAATTATCGAAATCGCGAATGGTACGTACTTTATCCACGTGACTGGCATCGACCAGTTCGGGAAGCAGGGCGGCTTTCTGTCGGATTTTATCCTTCAGCGACCGATTGAAACGGTCCGTATACACCCAGGCCTGCCAGCGTTCGAGGTACGCACTTCCGCTCGACAAATGCAAAGGTACGGAGAAGACCAGTGCTTTGCGGAGTTCGGGGTACGCATTTTGTCCCAATTCACCCAAATATTTAAGCGTCAGGTTACCCCCCAGGCTAAAACCCATCAAGTACACGTCCGGATAGCCTTTGGTTAATGCGTAGCGAACAACGGTATCCAAATCATCCGTGGCTCCGCTGTGGTAAAAACGTGGCAGGCGGTTCATTTCACCCGAGCAACCCCGGAAATTCCAGGCCAGGCAATCGAAACCATTCGCATTGAGGTGCTTGACCATACCAAGGATGTACTGGCTGGACGAATTACCTTCCAGTCCATGACTGAGAATGACCAGCGGTGGTTGAGCAGAAACGGATTGCGGCGTGAATCGCCAGTCTAAATCCAGGAAATCGTCGTCGGGAGTAGTGATGCGTTCGCGTTCGTACACGACCCCGGTCACTTTGCGGAATAAAGCGGGGAAAATGCTTTGGGCATGTCCATCAGGCAGCCAAAACGGGGGACGGTAATCGGATTGTTCAAGTAATGGCATGGGGAACGCCGACCAATGTACCCCACAAAGGTAGCAGCTTATTCGGTTTCCGCGGTACGTAACCATCCTGGTACATCCTTTTCCTACTGAATTTATATACTACAAGCCCTTTTACCTTGAAAAAACTCCTCTCCTTACTGGCCTTGTGCGTAGGTACGCAACGGCCATCGAAAGCTCAAACCGAAACCCTTCGCTCCTTTGATCAGCAGCGGGTCGATCTCACCCAACGGGGTATGTACGTGCTAGGGGGCTGGGCTGTGGGAAACCTGGTCTATAGTGCTACCCAGCTCGGCAAAAGCAGCGGCGAAGCCAAAGCCTTTCACCAGATGAATATCGGCTGGGCAGCCATTGATCTGGTCCTGGCGGGGGCCAGTCTGCTCAGTAATCGCAAGCCCCTCCCCGACCGCTCCGCAGATGAAGTATTGAAGCAGCAACGGAAATTCGAGAAAATCTTTCTGATCAATACGGCTCTGGACGTGGTGTACGTGGGTGGTGGCGTGTATCTGAATCAACGCGGAGAACGTCAGGATAAAGCCCAGCTTCGCGGGTTCGGTAAGGCGGTGATCCTTCAGGGAGCTTTTCTGTTTTTGTTCGACGGCGTAATGTATGCCGCTCACCGAACGCATTACCGGAAGAATGAGTCGCTCTGGAAAAATCTGGAACCGGCGGATGAAGGTGTGGGGGTAAAGGTGAAGTTTTAACCGGGGGACTGGGAATCCTTTGGTTGGAAAGGTTTCGTAACCCGACCACCTGGGGTTGCACCCCAGGCTATTAATTGTTGAACCCCGCTGGGGTTCTTGGGTCGTTTTCGGAAATGAGGTTGATTTGAAAACGTTGGTATAAACTAGCGTTTGAAGCTTATACTAGCCTGTATTGCATCATCCAATTGAACGGGTCACACCTGTCCAACCATTCAACCCTTACACGATTCAAAACTCACCTCACATTAAACCTTACACTATCTCGAACCTCAAACTTCACACTACCCCCACCACTCCATCCAACACGAACAGAAATACCTATTTTTGCGAAAATCCGGTCAAATCCGGTACGGGTGTATGCTGGAATATAGCTGGTTTATTGACTACGCGGGTACAGTTTCGTTTGCGGTTTCGGGTTCTTTTGCGGCGATGCAGCGGCGGCTGGACCCGTTTGGTGTGTTGATCATTGCCTTTGTAACGGCCGTGGGTGGGGGTACCATTCGCGATATACTGCTGGGCAATACACCCGTTACCTGGATGCGAACCACGACTACACCCCTGGTCATTTTGGTGGCCGCTCTGGTTTCGATGTTTCTGCGACGGGGTACGGAACGGCTTCAGAAACCCCTGTTACTCTTCGATTCCCTGGGACTCGGTTTTTTTACGCTGGTGGGCATCGAGCAGGCCAGTCGCTACGGCCTGCATCCAGGCATTTGCGTTGCTCTGGGAACGATTACGGGGTGCTTCGGCGGTGTGATCCGGGATATTTTATTGAATGATATTCCCATCGTATTTCGGCAGGAAATCTACGCTACCGCCAGTATTCTGGGCGGCATCTTGTACTACTTATTTTTGGAATTTTCGCTTACCGTTCCATTGGCTAAACTCCTGACCATCGGATTCATTTTTGTCTTTCGACTACTGGTCGTCAGGTACCGCTGGGCGTTACCGCGGTTTTATGAGTAAGTGTTGATTATGAGTTGTTGGTTGATGGTTATTAGTTGTTGGTAGGGAGATACTTGAATTTAGCGTGAGTGTTGAGGCCTGGAATGGATTTGAAAAGCCTGGCTTTTATTCATTCCCTGATAAATAATCAATTGATCTATCTTTCACCTCCCCTACCCCTCTCCTCGATTAATAAACAACGATTAATCCACAACAAAACGATCAACCATCTACTGAAAACAGAAAATTAAAAACTGAAAACTGTCAGAACCGTAGCGTAAACACCGTCCGTACCCCTGGCTCGGATTCTACCCGTAGCGTTCCCCGGTGTTGTAACATGATTTGTCGGGACAGACTTAGCCCGATACCCGAACCGCCCTGCTTGGTCGAAAAGAAAGGCACGAAAATCTTGTCCATGGCTTCAGGAATGATTCCTTTTCCCGTATCCGCCACCTGAATGGTTACCCGCTGCGTTTTGTCGTTTTCGCCAATCAGTTCCAGACGAGCGTTGGGTACGCCATCCATCGCCTGAATGCCGTTTTTAACGAGATTGATCAACACAAACTCCACCAGTTGCGGGTCGGCCGTTACTTCCAGCGTCTCGGGTTCGACGCGTAGCACCAGTTCGACGTTTTTATCGGCTAGTTCGCTTTTGTACAAACTTGCCACGTTCTGCAAAATCGTACCGACCGATACCACCTTGAAGTCGGGCTTGGGCAAGCGGGAAAAGCGGCGGTACGCATCGATCAACTGCATGAGGCTTTCGCTGCGTCGTTCCATCACCGCCAGCGAGTCCATTAAATCATCATACGTTTCCTCGGTCAGTCGCTGATCGTTCTCCCACTCCGATTGCAACAACCCTTTCAGCGAGCCCGACAGCGAGTGAATGGGCGTGATGGAATTAACAATCTCGTGCGTTAACACCCGCGTCAGGTTTCGCCAAGCGTCGAATTCCTGATTCTGAAGTTCCGACTGAATGTCTTTCAGCGATACCAGTTTGAGTTTCTGATCTTTCCGGATAAACTCCGTTACGGCGTAGGCCAGCGTTCGTTCTTCGCCCGTCAGCGTCAGTCGTAACAGACCCGTGTCGCCCGAAGAAGAGGTTTCGAGGGCTTCCACCAGAGCCGGTGAAGTACTGTTCAGGTCCTTCAGATTTCGAATCACGACCAGATTCAACAGCCGCTTGGCCGCCGTATTGACCGTTTCGATGTGCCCGTCTTTTCCAAACACCAGCAAACCGACGCTCAGGTGCTGAACGATCGTTTCCAGATACCGTACCAGTTCTTCTTTTTCTGACCGGTTTTTACGGTAGGAATCGATCACTTCCTGTACCAGAAAATCATATTCGGGCGAGCCGCCCAGGTATCGTGTCGTATAATTTCGGGTAAAATCGGCGTAGCGGATGGCTTCGAACAGATCCATTACCCGCCGATTGGCCTTTTTCAGGTACGAAACCAGATCAAAACTCAAATACACCAGCAGCAGTACCAGCACGCCCTTGGTCACAATCAAACGGGTATTGAACCAGAGGTACGCCAGCAGCATACTTACCAGTACAATAATGACTACCCGGAAATAAATCTGAAACGTAAAATTCCTCATGGGTGCGGCTAAAAACGTCGATGCATTAGAAGGTACTGTATAGGTTCATGTACTGTTGAATCAGGTTGATCCGGTCGTGTATATACCTGGAACTAAAGAAGGTGTTCGACCAGTCCTCAAAATTTTCGCACTGAAACCCCAGATAGAAAAGCCAGAAGGCGAAACCCAGGTACGGGATGGCCTGTAACTCCTGTTCTGAAAAAGCTTTCTTTTCCCGGTACGCGTTGACAAAGACCCCAAACTGCCGATCGGCTTCTTCCCTACTGATTTTTTTGAAGAACGTATGAAAGAAAAAGTGGATTTGAAATGACATCAGGTCATTGGCCAGAAAGCCTTTTCCGGCAAAGTCGTAATCAAAAACGGTAAGCGTATTCTGCTCGTCAAAATGAAAGTTCTTGGGCAGATAGTCGTAATGACAGTAGCCCGTACTGAAGGTTGTCGTATCGAAACGCTCCAGCTCGTCTTTTACCCGTTGAGCGGTTTCTTCCAGATACGCGTATCCTTCCGGAAAATGCTCAAAAAAGGGTCTGATTACTTCCAGGGGACGGTCCAGCGTCGTTTCCAGATCATAGGGCTTACGTGGATGACGCAGTTCCAGCTGACTGGTGATTGTATGGTTGAACGCCATTTCATGCCCGATGATTCGTAACTGCTCGTCGGAAAAATCATAGACATTTTCACCGTTTGCGTAGGTAAATAGTACCCCGTTTCGAATGCCTTCGGCGGCCTGAAAGGACTGAATGGCTTGCCCCTTTAGATCGGGTATCGGATAGGAAACGTGGGCTCCTCCCGCCCGTAACCGATTCAGCAATTCTACCTCACCCTGAATTTCTGGTAAAGATCGATGAGCATCCCGATAGATTTTGAAAATGGCTTTCCCGCCAGCATGTTCTACCCGATAGGTGTCGCTAACGCCGCGTAACAGAAGCGAACAACGAACGTCCGAAAACCCATACGCCTCAGCAAGGTAGGTTCCTAAGGCATGCGACGACAAGGTAGAGTATTGAGTGGGGAACAGAGTCATTAAAGTTAATTTTCGCTACGATGGATACGAAGACGCGGAGGGTTACAAGGGTCTTTCTTTAGGCTATGGAATCGTATACTGAAAGGGATTAAAGCCCGTATTTCTCCAGCCGCCGGTACAGTGAAGCCCGCGTTAGTCCGAGTTCAGTCGCCGCTTTGGAAATGTTGCCGCTGTGTTTGTTAAGTACTTTCCGAATGATGGCTTTTTCCAGCTCGTCCAGATTGAACTGATCGAGGGAAATCGTTTCGCCATTCGTCGGTTTTTCGGGTACCTTTTGAGCGTTGGAAATAAAGAGATCTTCGGGTTGCAGCATATCCTTTTCGCACATGATGACGGCCCGCTCAATGGCGTGTTGCAGCTCGCGAACGTTACCCGGCCAGCCGTACTTGGTCATGCGTTGGATCGCCGCCGGACTTACGTCCTTGATGCGTTTGCGGTACTTCTGGGTGTACACCCGCAGGTAATGATGAGCCAGCAGTTCAATGTCTTCGGGGCGTTCGCGGAGGGCCGGAATCCGGAGTTCAATGGTGTTGATCCGGTACAGTAAATCCTGCCGAAATTCCCCTTTGCTCACCATTTCGGCCAGGGGCATATTGGTCGCACAGATGAGTCGAATGTCAATGGATTTAGGCCGATTGGAGCCTACCCGCGTGACCTGCCGGCCTTGCAGGACGGTTAGCAATTTGGCCTGCATGGGCAAAGGAATGTTTCCAATTTCATCCAGGAAAATAGTCCCTCCGTCGGCGGCTTCGAAGCGTCCGGCCCGGTCTTCGCGGGCGTCCGTGAAGGCTCCCTTCACGTGTCCGAAGAGTTCGCTTTCGAACAGATGTTCGCTGATGGCTCCCAGATCCACGCTGATAAAGGCCTGTCGCGACCGATTGGAGTTTTGGTGCAGGGAACGGGCAATCAGCTCTTTTCCCGTACCATTCTCTCCCAAAATCAGCACGTTGGCGTCCGTGGCGGCTACTTTCTGGATGGTACCGAAAACCTCCCGCATGGCTGAACTTACCCCTACCATTTCACCAAACCGGGCCTGCTGATCGCGGGCAATGATGGCATTTTGCGACTTGAGTTTTTCGACTTCCAGTTTCGACTTCCGCAGGGAAAGGGCGGACAACAGCGTGGCGAGCAATTTCTCGTTACTCCAGGGTTTCAGGATAAAATCCGTTGCCCCGGACTTTACAGCCCGCACGGCCATTTCTACGTCGCCGTACGCCGTAATAAGCAGCACAATCGCCGCCGGATCGATTTGCAGAATTTTATCCAGCCAGAAAAATCCCTCCGTTCCCGAGGTAACGTCCTGCGTGAAATTCATGTCCAGCATGATCACGTCGTAGCCTTCCTGACGCAATAGGTTGGGCAGGTTTTCGGGATTTTTTTCAGTATCAACGCGGGTAAAATGTTGTTTCAACAGCAGACGGGCTGCCTTTAGAAGGTCTTCGTTATCATCGACGACCAGGATTCGAGCGGGGGTTAATGGCATTCTATACTTTTAGTTTGCAGTTGTCGGTTTTCAGCAGTCCCCGCATTGCATACGGGGCTTATTTACATTGAACCCCTCCGGGGTTCGTCCTACCTTATTATTCCGTTTTCGTTTGAGAAACCCAGCACAACTGGCGAGACGTGTAGTGGATAGCATTTGCTACGGACTTTTTAAGTTGGTAGGCTGTGCCTA
>NZ_NMPS01000217.1:0-11363 GCF_002261125.1 Siphonobacter sp. BAB-5385
GGTTGTCCGTAGTATTCACTACGGACTTTTTAAGTGGGTAGGCTGTACATACCCCGCATTGCATACGGGGCTATGGATATGGAACCCCTCCGGGGCTGGCGAGTTGGCATGCAGAAGCGGCTCTTTCGGATTTGCAATCCGAAAGCGATCGGAGAGGGATTTATAATCCCGTGCCTCACCAAGGTACCGCAAGCAAATCTCAGATTGTAATCTACAACAGCGAACATTGCTTAGCCCGTATGCTTCTTCGTAACTTTCTTTGAAGGCGTTACTTTAGTCTCACAAGCAGCGAGACTCACGGAGTATTGGATACCGTGAGTTTCGTAGATAACTTTCCGAAAAGGGCCTGAGAGAGGTCAGAAAAAAACGTTCTTATTGATACCTAAACCTCAGCTTTTCGGGTTAGATGGTCTTCCAAACGGAAGACCTTATTTCTTCTGCAACACAAACTGATTTTTTACATCAATAACCTCAGCAATTTTGGCGAAGACGAGTTTGGGTACTTCAATCTTGTGATCGACCAGAGCGACCTGTAAATCCGATTGCAGCGTGATCTTGTCCCCCTGTACGGTAAGTTTGCCCTTCATCGTACGGTCCTGCTTTACGCCGTGGATATCCAGGCTACCGGGAGCCGAAATGTCGTACGTTCCGGGTTTCGTCAGGTCGGGTAAATTCTGAACTTTTCCCCGAAACAGACCATACGGATACTTTTCCGATTCCAGGTAGTTTTCGTTGAAATGTTCCTGCATCAGTTTATTCGGAAAATTAAAATCCGTGATGGCCATGCGTACCACGATTTCGCCCGTCTGACTATTGAGCACAACGCCCACTTTCTTATTTACGGCAGAAATGTCCTCCACGGGAGTTTTGGAAAAGAAACGGGTTTCGCCCGTCTGCGTCAGGAAAAGTTGAGCATGAGCGGAAAAAGACAGAGCAAATGCCAACAGAAACGAAAGTATTTTCATGGTCTGGATAAGGATTTAGGATGAGCAATTACCAGTCTTTTTTCGACTTCCGGTCGAAGCTAAAGGTGCGGGAAATGTTAAAGCCGTAATGAATATCTCCTTTGAAGAAATTGCCCGTAGCCTGACTCAGGAATTGCTTCTCGATCATGCCCTGCGAGTTGGTGAAGTGTAATTGAAAGACGTGACCGCCGGTTTCAATATCAACGCCTATGGCAACGGCATTGTACGATTTCACACCACCGGGAGCGGTTAGCTGGTCGCTTTCACTGAGGAAACGGGCGTAATATTCGGCATTAATCGATACGCGTTTGCTGACTTTAAACCGTCCACCAATACCCACGGCTGGAATCGCTTTGGGGCCTTGTTCGGGCTTCGCCAGGGTGAGAAGCGTGGGCATGAGTTGCAGCGAAAAACGATCGCTGAATTTACGGGCAATCAAGGCCTGAAAAGTCCAGTTCTGGCGTTCGCCGTTGTTATAATACAGGGTGCTACTGGCGTTGCTACGCGTGGGTTCGGTGACGATGGCATCCGAAGCAAACAACGTAACACTCAGCGGTGAGCCCTGCGTACTCTGACGAAGCAAGCGGTATTTCAGGTACAAATCGACGGTTTTCTGAATATTACTGCGACCTACGCCAGCCGTCAGTCGATCCGTAATACCGTATTCGAGGCCGAGACGGATCGAAGCTTCATCCAGGCCGTAGAAATTATCAACACCCGAATTAAGCCGACCAAAACGGTGCGAAATCAGGAAATCAAGGTGCTTACCCTTGACGGTCTCGACCGTATGACCATTAATCAGGCGAGTACCTTTAAACGTCGCTGAAGTAAACGTTTGGGTGGTAGGCTGATCCAGCGATTTAAGCAGATCATCGTCCTGAGCACGTACCGTCTGACTCAGGCATACGAATCCTAGAAGGAAGAAAAAAACGGAGGTTTTCATACAAAAGACGGGTGAAGAGCGGAACAAAAAACGACTATTCAAAAACGCGTAGCGTCGTGCCAGTAAGTTCAGTTTTGTACTGTTTGAGAGCGGCATTCGCAGGGCCTTGTACCACCGAACCCGTAGTGCTGAAGCGGGAACCGTGAGCGGGGCAATACAGATCATTCGTTCCGGTTCGGTACTCCACCGAAACGCCCTGGTGTGTACAGGCCTGAGACACGGCGATGTACGTGCCCGCATTGGTACGAGCGACGATGATGCCGTTGGTATACACGTAACCGCCGTTAGTAGCTAGTTTGGAATACGTTGCATTCGTCAGATCAAGGGAGAGGTTGACGCCGCCAGTACCGCCGTTGCCGGAACCGGGATCTACGGGATCATCTTTCTCATTTTTACAGCCCGAAAGGCATTGTTGCAGAATAATCGCACCGATACCGGTACCTACCATACTCATAAATTGTTTGCGGTCCATCGTCGCCATGTCGTTTACAGTTATAGGGTTCAAAAAGGGTAATACGTTTCAGAGTAGCCTTTCGGTTACGAATCATTACGGCCAACGCTAACGCAGCGTTGCACGCAAGAGGGAAATGGACGGTTAGCAGCTAGTAATGTTCTGTATACTAGAATTTTATAGTTGGCTTTTGTAAGTGGTAGCGAAGCGTAAAGAATATACCTTCCGTACGCAAACGCACGTTTCCAAAGCCTACACCTCCCAGCGGCATTTTTACGAAGGGTTCTATACGCAACTGCAAACGGGAGGTAATGGGTCGTTCGAAACCCAGCGATAGATTGACCGTGGCCAGCCAGTGATTTCCCGTACGCTTTTTTTCGATGTCGTACTCATAGGTGGTATATTGATACCGGTAATTCTCCCGTAGCATGAGATAAGACGTACTTCCCAGACTCACGAAAAATTGATTCTGTTTGATTTTCCAGGCATCAAAGGTCACACTGAGTGGCAGATCCAGCATCCGGCAAGTGGCGTCGATCTGGTCCGGGCGATGGTAAGTCGTCCAATATCCCTTATAGGGTCGGTAATCGTAACTGGTAGCGGCGTAGTTTTTAAGTGAGTAAATAACTCCGGCTGCTACTCGCCAGCGTGGGGCCAGCCGGTATTCCAGTTGAAGCCCCGTATTGACGCCCGTAGCCGCTCTTCTACCAGGAACGCGGGTGAAATCTGGCGACAACATCAATTGTAAGGCCCAGCGGGGTTGGGGCTGGGGTACCGAAGCCGCCGGCTCGTTGGACTGTTCTAAATCCGGAACCTGAAAAGCCAGATCAACCGGTAACGCTTTCCAGGACAACGCGGTTAATGCCTTTATTCCCAGTTTCGTACTGCTCGTATCAGCAGAAACCGTAGGTTGAGGTACGGCTAACTTGGGTACCAGGTTCTCCTCTTCTCGCCGACGCGATTGCCGCTTGGAATAGTCGGGAATGGACTGTCTGCGAGAGTTAAAAGTCCGGGCTTTCCGAGGGCTTACGTCCGAAGCCACTAATGGAGCTTCGGAAACGTAGCGACTCGGCGTAGTTGGACGTTGTACTGACTTTAAAGTCCGACGTACGGAGGTCGACCTGTTTGCGGACGTATCCTCATGCGTACGGGTTATTTTTTCTGAATCCGAAGAAAGTAATGGCGAAGCTTCCGGGTTACGCTGAGCGGGCAAAGGCTGGGTTGTTGGTACTGATTCTACTTGAGTAGAGGCTTGGTCGCACGTACGACCGCCGTTTCTGAGGCTCCGTGCCCATTTTCGCCGGGATAGGTCCGTGACTGGCCCACCAGAATAAGCCCAGCATACTCAGCACCACCAGTG
This sequence comes from Siphonobacter sp. BAB-5385, assembly GCF_002261125.1. Taxonomy (NCBI): domain Bacteria; kingdom Pseudomonadati; phylum Bacteroidota; class Cytophagia; order Cytophagales; family Cytophagaceae; genus Siphonobacter; species Siphonobacter sp. BAB-5385. The sequence goes on from NZ_NMPS01000217.1 coordinate 3,720, forward strand.
CCTCAATGAGCGTAAATCGTCTAACTGCCGATTTGAAATACTGATCCCCGCCGAGCTTTTGCTCCATGCGTTTCCAAGCCTCCGGATCGAACGGCGGTTCGTAGCCCGAGGCAGCCTGTCTGAACAGGTCATCCAGCTGATCATCAGACATATTTGGAGGATCGTTCTTCATGACTTTGTTTTAACAGCTCCCGCAGGTATTGTCTGGCTTTTGCTAAATTTGATTTGGAGGTGCCAACGGTGATGCCCAGTTGTTGGGCTACTTCTTCGTGCGAATAGCCGTCAATGACGTATAGGTTAAATACGGCCCGGTAGCCGGGCGTCAGTTGTTGTACTAATCCAATCAATTCTTCATAAGCCAGCCCGTCGAGCGGACTTTCGGTGTGGGAAACGGAAATACCTTCTTCCAGATTTACCTGGTGACTATGCTTAATGCTGCTTCGATACTGATCAATGGCTGTGTGAATGATGATTTTCTTGAAATAGCCTACGAACGACGGTACGGGTTCGTGTTTTTCAATCTGATAATGCGTCATGCCGTGAAAGACCTTCAGAAATCCGTCGTTGACTACCTCCAGACTTTCTTCTTTCGTCGGACAATACCGTGATGCAATACTCATCGCGAACGAATAAAAAAGCCGGTATAGTCGCTCCTGGCTTTTTCGTTCGTTCCGGGCACAGCCCTGTAGAAGGGGCAATAGCTCTGCGGGAGTGATTTTAATCACGTTTTGGCTAGTTTCAATCAAATACTCGCAGGATAAGACGAAAGGGTTGCCCGGGTGTAATGAATTTTTCTGAAAAAGTAGAGAATAGTTGAATAGGATGCTGATAATCAGAATAATAAAATTGTAAAGATTTTAGAGTACTGTTTTAATTTAAAGGGTCAAAACGAGCCGTAGATGCTGAAGTTTCTGAATTAAGAAATTCGATTCAGTACTTAAACTAAAAATCAGCTCCTAACGCTACGAGCGTTCAATACTAGCAACCAGAAATGACATTCGTGGGCCTCAAACCTGCACCTTAAATCAACCGTCAAACCTTATGCACCTTCGCAGCATCTCGTCTTTTTTCTGATATTTGCCGGTATGCAACGAGCTTTATTTTCTATCCTCTTTCTGGGTTGTGTGGCCTGCCAGCCCGCTTCGAAAGCGACGCAGGCGGAAGCAACTGATTCTACTTCGCAAGCTCCGAAGGCAAGTACGGATTCCTTATCGATTGACTTAGTGGCGTGGAAAGGTAAGCTGGGGCCAACGGAATCAATTACCGTACCAAATGATCCCGTTTTTCACCGCAACAAGACCTTTGATGCCATACCCTTAGCTACGGTTTTGAAACAGATACCGGCGTATAGGAGCGTCAATCCTGCCGAAACGCAGGTCGTCTTTGAATGCGAGGATGGCTATAATCCTTCCATGCCGTTGACGAAAGTACTGGGCAAGAAAGCGTATCTGGCTGTTCGGGACTACGATGCTCCCCAAGGAGAGGACTGGACGACCTTGCAGAAAGGTTCGGAAACCAAGAAAATTGCTCCGTATTACATCTGTTATACCGACGTTCCGGGGGACGACGCTACGTATAAGTGGCCGTACAACCTGGTTAAAATCTCGCTGACCTCCGCTTCCAAAGAAACCGCAGCCCTATTTCCCAAAGAAGACGATTCCGTCGTCAAAGGGTACGGGTTGTTCAAAACGCACTGTTTAACCTGCCATGCCCTCAACGGCGTTGGGGGTACGCTTGGTCCTGAGCTGAATTTTCCTAAAAGTGTAACCGAGTACTGGAAAACGGATGACCTGAAAGCCTTCATCGCTCACCCCGATCAGTACCGGAATAAGGTGAAAATGCCTACGCTGGGATTGGAAGCGAAAGAAATTAACGAAATTGTCGGCTACCTTTCCTACATGGCCAAACATAAATCTAGGTAGTTAAACCATTGAATCCCTTCAACATGAAAAAAATTGTATTGACGAGTGTATTAGGCCTGAGTATCTTCTCGGTACAGGCTCAGCAAACGGAAGAATCTGCGATTCGGGCCGTCGTGGATCGGCTTTTTGAGGGAATGGCCAAGAAGGATACCAACCTCGTACGAAGTGTCTTTCATCCCTCAGCTCGCCTTCAATCGGCCTTTGTTAATCGCCAGGGCCAGCCTTTACTGCTTAGTCAGAGTATTGATGCCTTCGTCAAGGCCATTGGCTCGATTCCATCGGACACGAACATTGAAGAACGACTGACGTCCTGTGAAATTCGCGTAGACGACCGGCTGGCGACGGCCTGGGCATTCTATGAATTTTACGCCAATAAGGAATCTAGTCACAAAGGGGTGGATGCTTTTCAATTCTATAAAACCGACCAGGGCTGGAAGATTATTCAGCTTAGTGATACGCGTAGAAAATAAAAACAGCTCCGAACGATGAATCCGGAGCTGTTTTCTTAAAGTACTAATGTCTATGTCTACATCATTCGGGTGAGTCGTCTCGACAACAGGAACAGCAGTACCGCTGCTACGCCGGACATCACCACAAACAGCAGGAAAAAGTCGTACAGACTCGCCATTTGATAGCCAAGGAAGTTGGTAATTTTACCCGCTTCAGGATAGTACGAACTCAGCGTACCCGCGAATTTATTGGCCGCTACGTTGGCCAGAAACCACACCGCCATCAGCAAAGAGCTGTACTTGGCCGGGGCCAGTTGGTTCACCAAGGACAGACCAATGGGAGAGAGGCAAAGCTCCCCAACGGAATGGAAGAAGTACAAGGCCGCCAGATAGCCCGCACTTACCTTCACACCCGGTACCGGATCTTTTACGGCCGGTAACATAATCAAGTAACCAATGGCCAGTAAGGTCAGACCAATCGCCATTTTGTAAGGCGAAGCGGGTTCAATACCCTTGTTACCTAAGTACGTCCAGATGCCAGCCATGATCGGGGCACAAGTGACGACGAAGAAGGGGTTGAAATTCTGGAACAATGCCGGTGGAATGGTCCAGCCAAACAATTGGCGATCCACCTGTTCATCGGCGAAAAATGTTAGCGAAGCACCGGCCTGCTCGAAAGCAGCCCAGAAGAAAATAACGAAAAACGAAACGATGTAAATAACAATCACCTGTTGCTTTTCTTTCGCATTCAGGGATTTATCCATCAGGATAAAAACCAGTGAACCGACGCCACCAATCAGCGGAAACCAGAGCAGAATCGGATACACGTTTACGTCAAACCATAACATGCCCAGGCCTACCACCAGCAAAACCGGCAACACCCAGTACACCGACTTTACGGCGGGAGAGTTAACGGGCGTTTCGCCTACGGGTTCGCCTTTCCAGGTGACGAGGTACTTGATTTTTCCCCATTGAAAAACAACAGTACCTAACAACAGGGCGATGCTACAGGCGAGGAATGCCCAGCGAAAATCTTCGGGGCGACCCGTATTTCCCACCAAGGCACAAATCGTTTGTCCAATGAACGAACCCAGGTTAATCCCCATGTAAAAAATGGTATACGCCGCATCTTTCCGCCGGTCTGCCGGGTCGTACAACGTCCCTACCATCGAAGAGATATTGGGTTTGAAGAATCCATTCCCAACGATCATCAGACCTAGCCCGACGTAGAGTAGCATATTTCCGCCGGGCTGGTCATAGATACTTCCCGAGCAGAACAGGAAAAACTGGCCCAGAGCCATGACCAGTCCGCCCACTAAAATCGAGCGACGGTTGCCCCAGTATTTATCCGCGATATACCCACCAATCAGGGGCGTCAGATAGACCAGTGACGTATAACCACCGTAGAAGTTAGACGCAAAGGCTTTGTCTTGCATCAACGCCTGCGTAAAATACAGCGTAAGAACGGCCCGCATGCCGTAGTAGCTGAAGCGTTCCCACATTTCCGTGGTGAAAAGCAAAAAAAGGCCCTGGGGGTGGCCTAAAATCCGTTTCGTCTGAGGCGGTTTAATAAATTCGGGCATCCGATTTCGTTTTGATGAATGAAGTTAAGTAAACTTTGGAGTTCGTATAGACGTGTGCCGGGCAACCGCTACTTTACTAAAGCCGTTGAAAAGCTGCTGGACAGCTTTAAATCAAGTGCAGGGTAATTCGTAGCACCCCAAATATAAACGTAGATTTGGGGCTTGCCAAATACAGCCATCCATGAAACTTACTGATACGCTTCTTAAATACCAAATTTCCTTTGCTTCCATAGTACCCTTCGACTGGCAGCGTTTTCGCGTAAAAATTCTTGACTTTACCGCCGGAAATCAGGCTCTACAGCAACAGGAACTCGTCAACACGGCCGATTTTTCCCACTTTGTCACCCAGGAAATCCAGGAAGCCGGAGCCCTGTGCGGAGTCGGCGGTTACAATGAACACCGGGTTCTGTATCGCCGCAGTGCACATTTTCAACAAACAACCGAACCCCGGGAAATTCACCTCGGAATCGATATTTGGGCCGAAGCGGGTACGCCCGTTTCCGCTCCGCTAACGGGTACCATTCATAGCCTGCGGGATAACGCTAATTTTGGTGATTACGGGCCCACGATTATCCTGCAACACGAACTCGAAGGTACTCTTTTTCATACGCTGTACGGTCACCTCAGCCGTGCGTCGTTACGCGATAAAGTGCCCGGCCAGACCATTGCCGCGGGGGAGCCCTTTGCGGAATTCGGACCGTATCCGGAAAATGGCGACTGGCCGCCGCACCTGCATTTTCAGATCATTGAAGAGATGCAGGAATGGTCGGGCGATTATCCGGGCGTATGCAGCTTGTCGGAGCGGGCGATGTATCTGGCCAACTGCCCCGACCCCAACCTGATTCTTCGGATTCCAGGCTTGTAGGTAGCCTTTTCCCAACCATTCATCATACAGTTGAGCCCCGTTGCGAGGTTTGCCTGTAACTTTCCTATTTTACACTTTTCCCCTTATCTATCATGCTAAAACGCTTTTGTATGTGGGGGCTGGCCTTCTGGCTGAGCGTCCCCGCTTTCGCTCAGCTAAAAGCGGAAGATGTCCAGTCGTTTACCCTGAAAAATGGAATGAAAATCTTCGTGCTGGAAGATCATTCGATTCCTAACGCGAACATGTATTTGTTCTGGAACGTGGGTTCACGGAACGAAAAACAGGGCATCACCGGACTGTCGCACTTTTTCGAGCACATGATGTTCAACGGAGCCAAGAAATACGGCCCCAAGCAGTTCGATCAGGTCATGGAATTCAATGGCGGGCAAAATAACGCCTATACGAGTCAGGACATGACCGTGTATACGGACTTTTTCCCGGCCACCGCTCTGGAGTCTATTTTCGATCTGGAAGCGGATCGGATTCGGGATCTGGCTCTGGACCCCAAGATGATCGAGTCGGAACGCGGCGTAGTGCATTCGGAATATACGACCGGGTTAGAAAACAGCCCCGAAGAAGAACTGGATCAGGCGATGCTTTCGGTCGCTTTTTCCCAACACCCGTACATGTGGAGTGTCATTGGGTATGAGTCAGATATTCTAAACTGGAAACGGGAAGATCTGGTCAACTACTTCAAAACCTATTACGCCCCCAACAACGCCATCACCTTTATCGTCGGTGACGTCAAGCTGGCCGATGTCAAGCGATTGGCCGAGCAGTACTTTGCACCCATTCCTGTACTGGCTCCGGCTCCTCCGGTCGTCCACAACAAAGAACCCGAGCAAAAGGGAGAACGCCGGGTAATGGTGAATCGGGACGTGCCCTCGCCTTACGTACAGATTGCGTATCATACCCCGGAAGCCAGACACCCGGATTATTACGCCCTAGATTTGCTGTCGGCCATTTTATCCCGGGGCCAGTCCTCGCGTCTGTACAAAGCCCTTGTTGATACGCAAATCGCCAGCGAGGCCTATACGAGTTTTGCTCCCAGCATTGATCCGTACCTGTTCTCCTTTACCGCCCAGGCTTCAGATGGCAAAACAGCGGATACCCTGGAAGCCGCTCTGCTCGCTGAAGTGGACAAAGTGGTGAAAACGGGCGTGACGGAAGCAGAGTTGGAGAAGGTAAAGAATCAAAAGGTAATGGACTTTTACCGCAGTATCCAGACCAACAACGGCAAAGCCAATACACTGGGTCGGTACGAACGCTACTTCGGCGACTATCGCAAGTTTTTTACGGCGTCCGAGGACTATCGCAACGTGACAGTGGCTGACATTCAGCGGGTAGCGAAAACATACTTCAAAAAATCGAATCGGACGGTAGGCGTATTGCAGAAGGAAACTGAATAATTATTCGACATGAAAAAGATCTTATTTTTTCTGCTACTGGCTCTTCCGGGATTCAGTCAGAATTTTAAACTCCCTCGCTACGAAAAACTGGTATTACCCAACGGCCTGACCCTGATGCTGATGGAACAACACGAGGTTCCGGTATTGGCCGTGTCGGTAGGTCTGCCGGCAGGAGCGGTTTACGATGGTACCCAGTATGGTCTGGCGAACCTAACGGCCGAGTCGCTGAAGTTTGGCACCAAGTCTTTCCCCAAAGCCCTGCTGGATGAAAAGCTGGACTTTCTGGGGGCTCAGCTCAGTACCTACGCCACGCTGGAGACGGCCACGCTGACGTCTTCCTTTGCGGTGAAAGATCAGGAAACGGTATGGCCCATGATTAAGGAAGTACTGGTTAATCCAGCGTTTGATGCCAGCGAGTTTGAAAAACGGAAAAGCCGTTTACTGGTTGAATTAAAGCAGGCCAAGCAACGCCCTTCGGCTGTACTAGGTGAGTATTTCAATCATTTCTACTACGGCAATCAGCCCTATGGCTCGCCCGCCGATGGAACGCCCGAGAGTATTGGCGGAATCACGCTCGATCAGGTGAAAAACTTTTATCGAACGCACTATCAGCCCAATGGTACGGTCGTGTCGGTCGTGGGTGATTTTAATACGGCGGCGATGAAAGCAAAGCTGACGACGTTATTTAAAGACTGGAAAAAAGGAACGGCTGCCACGCAACCTCCAGCCCTGAAAGCCGTGCCTAATCAATCCCGCGTCCTGCTTGTCAATAAGGAAAATGCGACCGAAACGCAGATCATAATCGGGCAGAAGGGTGTGCCCATGAACAATCCCGATTACGTAGGTATTGAAGTGGTGAATACGGTACTGGGAGCCCGTTTTACGTCCTGGCTAGTGGATGAACTGCGGGTAAATCACGGCTACACGTACGGCGTTCGCAGTAGTTCGATATGAAAAAAGCCGGTGGTACGTTTGTCATTCGTACGTTCACGCCGACTAAAACTACGATTCCTGCCATCGATCTGGCCCTTGAAGTGATCGGTCGTTTGTATACGAAAGGGATCGACGAAAAGCTACTGGCTTCGGCGAAGAACTACGTCAAAGGTCAATTCCCACCGCGTTTTGAGACGCCGGCCCAACTGGCCAGTTTGCTGACTACGATGTTTACGTATGGTTTGAACGATAGCTACATCAATGATTTTCAGGCGAAAGTCGATGCCCTAAATGTGGATTCCGTGAAACGAATCATTCAGACCTATTTCCCGAAAGATCATTTTCAACTGGTACTGATTGGCAAAACCGCCGAGTACCGCGAAGCTGCCAAAAAGTACGGCGAGGTTTCCGAGAAACAAATCGAAACCCCTGGCTATTAAATGTACGTAGTAAAACAGGGAAGCCCGCGTTCATGAACGCGGG